>CAWUNN010000189.1:0-4788 GCA_963923185.1 uncultured Limnohabitans sp.
GTTGTGGATGATGAGCTCGTCGCAGTCTTGCAGGTACTCGCGCAGCTCTTGGGCGATGGCAGCAAATTTGGGTTTGTCGCTGAGAAATTCGGTGGTCAGGCCGTGCACGCGCAAGGCACCCTCTTCGCTGTCGCGCTCGGGGTTGACGTACAGGTGCAGGTTGCGGCCCGACAGTTTGCGGTTGAGCAACTCGACGCAACCGATCTCGATGATGCGATCCCCCGTCTCGGCATTCAAGCCGGTGGTCTCGGTGTCCAAAATGATTTGGCGCATCAGTGGTTCTCTTTGGCGTGGTTGATGGTGTAGCGCGGGATCTCAATGGTCAACTCTTGGCGGCCGACGATGGCTTGGCAACTCAGGCGCGATTGGGGTTGCAGCCCCCAGGCACGATCAAGCAGGTCTTCTTCATCTTCTTCAGCGGCGTTCAAGCTGTGAAAACCCTCGCGCACGATGACGTGACAGGTGGTGCAGGCACAGCTTTGATCGCAAGCATGCTCGATCTTGATGCCATTGTCCAGCAAGGCCTCGCAAATGGTGGTGCCCGCTGGGGCGCTGATCTCGGCCCCATTGGGACACAGCTCGACGTGGGGCAGTATTTTGAGGGTGGTCATCAGATGGACTCGATGTTTTGACCGGCCAAGGCCGACAAGATGCCTTTGTTCATGCGTTGGGCGGCAAAGGGTTCGGTGATTTTGGCCAGTTGCTCGGTGGCTTGCTCAATGGCTTTGGCATCGGTCCACTCTTTGGCTTGCAGCAACTGGGCCATGTGTTCTTCGATCTGGGTGCGCTCAGCGGGGTTGAGCAAGTCGCCGTCGGCTTGCAAGGCGCTTTGGGTGGCCAGCCACATGCGATCGGCGTCGACGCGGGCTTCGACCAGGGCACGGGCCTTCATGTCGTCTTGGGCGGTGCTGAAGCTGTCTTGCAGCATGCGGGCGATTTGATCGTCGCTGAGCCCATAAGAGGGCTTGACCTGAATTTGGGCTTCGACCCCGCTGATTTGCTCTTTGGCCGCGACACTGAGCAAACCATCGGCATCGACCGTGAAGGTGACTCTGATGCGGGCTGCACCGGCGGCCATGGGAGGAATGCCGCGCAGCTCAAAACGCGCCAGGCTGCGACAGTCGGCCACCAAGTCGCGCTCACCTTGCACCACATGCAAGGCCAATGCGGTTTGACCGTCTTTGTAGGTGGTGAAGTCTTGTGCCATGGCCGTGGGAATGGTTTGGTTGCGTGGCACGATGCGCTCAACCAACCCGCCCATGGTCTCTATCCCCAAAGACAAGGGGATGACGTCCAGCAGCAGCAACTCGCCGTTGGGGTTGTTGCCAGCCAGTTGGTTGGCTTGGATGGCTGCACCCAAGGCCACGACTTCATCGGGGTTCAAGTTGGTCAAGGGTGTGCGGCCAAACAACTGACCCACGGCCTGCTGAATATGGGGCATGCGGGTGGAGCCACCCACCATGACCACGCCTTGCACATCGGCCGTGTCCACGCGCGCATCGCGCAGGGCTTTGCGCACGGCTTTCAGGGTGCGCTGGGTCAAGGCTTGGGTGGCTTGCTCAAAATCGCTGCGCAGCACCGTGTGAGTCAACAGGGTCTCTCCCAACTGGGCAGTGAAACTGGCTTGTTCGGCGTCGCTCAGGGCTTCTTTGCATTGGCGCGCGCTGATGCGCAACTGGGCCTGATCTTGGGCGGACAGTTTGGCGCTGTGACCGCTGGCTTGCAGCACCCAGTCGGCCAGGGCGCGGTCGTAGTCGTCACCCCCCAAAGCCGAATCACCGCCGGTGGCCAAGACCTCAAACACACCACGGCTTAAGCGCAACACCGAGATGTCAAAGGTGCCACCCCCTAAGTCGTAGACGGCATAGACGCCCTCGGCGGCTTGGTCCAACCCGTAGGCGATGGCGGCAGCGGTGGGCTCATTGATCAGGCGCAGCACATTGAGCCCTGCCATTTGGGCCGCGTCTTTGGTGGCCTGGCGCTGGGCATCGTCAAAATACGCGGGCACCGTGATGACAGCGCCATACAGGTCGTCGTTGAAGGTGTCCTCGGCCCGGTAGCGCAGGGTGGCCAAGATGTCGGCGCTGACTTCCACCGGTGACTTGGGGCCATGGGCGGTGTCGATGGCCAACATACCAGGCTGATCGATGAAGGCATAAGGCAAGGTCTCGCGGTGAGCCACATCGGCCAGGCCACGGCCCATGAAACGCTTGACCGAGACGATGGTGTTGACGGCGTCACTGGCCTGGTGCGGCAAGGCATCAAAGCCAATTTGGCGGCCACCGCCATCGAGGTAACGCACCACCGAGGGCAGGATCACCCGGCCCTGTTCGTCTGGCAGGCACTCGGCCACGCCGTGGCGCACGCTGGCCACCAAGCTGTGGGTGGTGCCCAGGTCAATGCCCACGGCAATGCGCCGCTGGTGGGGGTCTGGGGCTTGGCCCGGTTCAGAAATCTGCAGTAATGCCATGGGGTGATTGTCGCAGGGGCTCAGAGGCTGTCGAGGCGATCTTGCACATCGGCGGCGAACTTGTCCATGAACATGAGTGCGCGCACCACACCGCTGGCAGCCTGGGGGTTGGGTTGCTGATCCAAGTGTTGTTGCAATTGATCCAAGGCCGCTTGACGCGCTTGCATGACTTGGTCAAACAGGTCTTGCACTTGCTCGTCGTTGCTGGCTTCTTCCAGGTCCTCGCGCCATTGCATTTGCTGCATGAGAAAGTCGCTGGGCATGGCGGTGTTGCGCTCGGCCTCGATGGGGGCGCCGAATAACTCGCACAAGTAGGCGGCGCGGCGCACCGGATCACGCAGTCGCTGGTGGGCTTCGTTGATGCGCACCGACCATTGCATGGCCACGCGTTGGGCCGCAACGCCTTGAGCGGCATGCCGGTCGGGGTGGGTTTGACGCTGCAGCTCCTTCCAGCGCTGATCCAACGCCGTCAGATCCAACTGAAAGCGCCGTGGCAGGCCCAGCAGGGCAAAGTCGTCGTCATGCAGTGAGATCACACGCGGAAAGATTCGCCGCA
This sequence comes from uncultured Limnohabitans sp., assembly GCA_963923185.1. Lineage (GTDB taxonomy): Bacteria > Pseudomonadota > Gammaproteobacteria > Burkholderiales > Burkholderiaceae_C > Limnohabitans. Next base: position 3,027 of record CAWUNN010000189.1, read on the forward strand.
GCCGCAGCGGTCACGCTCGTTGGGGTTGTTGAAACGAAACCCTTCATTGAGGCCTTCGCGCACAAAGTCCAACTCGGTGCCATCGATGTAGGCCAGGCTTTTGGGGTCGATCAAGATGCGCACGCCGTGTTCTTCGAACACCACATCTTCGACCAAAGGTTCATCGACATACTCTAACTTGTAGGCCAGCCCCGAGCAGCCTGTGGTCTTGACACCCAGGCGCACGCCATAGCCCTTGCCGCGCTTTTGCAGGTAGCGGGTCAAGTGGCGGGCGGCAGCGATCGTGAGGGTGACAGCCATGACAGGGAAGGCGAATATAAGGGGTTCGGTTGTTCTTGGTCGCGCTTCAAGCCGTGTGCTTTTTGCGGTAATCGTCCACTGCAGCTTTGATGGCGTCTTCGGCCAAGATCGAGCAGTGGATCTTGACCGGAGGCAAGGCCAGCTCTTCAGCAATTTGACTGTTTTTAAGGGCGGCGGCTTGGTCCAGGGTTTTGCCTTTGACCCACTCGGTGACCAGTGAACTGGAAGCGATGGCAGAGCCACAACCATAGGTCTTGAAGCGGGCGTCTTCGATCACGCCGGTGCTGGGGTTGACCTTGATTTGCAGTTTCATCACGTCGCCACAAGCGGGCGCACCCACCATGCCGGTGCCCACGCTGTCGTCGCCCTTGTCAAAAGAGCCCACGTTGCGGGGGTTTTCGTAATGGTCAATGACTTTGTCGCTGTATGCCATGTCTGCTTCCTGTTGCTGTCAATGTGCGGCCCATTGGATGGTGCTGAGGTCCACGCCGTCTTTGTACATTTCCCACAAGGGGCTCAACTCGCGCAAGCGGGCCACGTTCTCTTGAATGGTTTGCACCGCGTAATCGATGTCGGCCTCGGTGGTGAATCGACCGATGGTCATGCGCAAGCTGCTGTGGGCCAACTCGTCACTGCGCCCCAAGGCACGCAGCACATAGCTGGGCTCGAGGCTGGCTGACGTGCAAGCCGAGCCCGATGAGACGGCGATGCCTTTGATGCCCATGATCAGCGACTCGCCCTCGACGTAGTTGAAGCTGATGTTCAGGTTGTGGGGCACGCGTTGCTCAAGGTCACCGTTGATGAAGACCTGCTCAATGCCTTGCAGGCCATCGAGCAAACGCTTTTGCAGGGTGCGAGCATGCTGCAAGTCTTGCGCCATTTCAAGCTTGGCGATGCGAAAGGCCTCGCCCATGCCCACGCACTGGTGGGTGGGCAGCGTGCCGCTGCGCATGCCACGCTCGTGGCCACCGCCGTGCATTTGGGCTTCAATGCGAATGCGAGGTTTGCGTCGCACATACAAGGCGCCGATGCCTTTGGGACCATAGGTCTTGTGGGAAGCCAAGCTCATCAGGTCAACGGGCAAGGTGGCCATGTCGATCTCAACCTTGCCGGTGGCTTGGGCGGCATCGACATGGAAAATCACGCCGTGCTCGCGGCACAAGGCACCCAATGCGGCAATGTCTTGGATCACGCCAATTTCGTTGTTGACGAACATGACGCTGAGCAACACCGTGTCAGGACGAATGCTGGCTTTGACTTGTTGCAAATCGAGCAAGCCGTCTTCTTGCACGTCCAGGTAAGTCACCTCAAAGCCCTGACGCTCGAGTTCGCGCATGGTGTCCAGCACGGCCTTGTGCTCGGTCTTGACGGTGATCAGGTGCTTGCCCTTGCTTTGGTAGAAGTGGGCAGCGCCTTTGATGGCCAGGTTGTTGGACTCGGTGGCGCCCGAAGTCCAGACGAT
>CAWUNN010000190.1:0-4779 GCA_963923185.1 uncultured Limnohabitans sp.
CAGCGTCAGATGTGTATAAGAGACAGGGCTTGGTTTGCAAAAATTGTATACACTTTCAGTTGCCAAGTAAATCAGGAGCAAAAAATGGGACTCAGCACACATGTTTTGGACACCATGCATGGTTGCCCAGCCGCCGGCATGTCGGTGAGCTTGTATCGAATCGAGTCTGGGCAAGCGATCTTGGCCAAGCGCATCGTGCTCAACCACGACGGACGCAACCCCGATGGCCCGCTGTTTGACAACGACAGCCTGAAACCAGGCCGGTATCGGCTGGTGTTTGATGTGTTGGCCTATTTCAAGACCAAAGGCGTGGCATTGCCTGAACCCGCCTTCTTGGACCAAGTGCCCCTGGACTTTGGCATTGCCCACACCGACCAGCACTACCATGTGCCTTTGTTGGTCAGCCCCTGGAGTTATTCAACCTACAGGGGTTCTTGAAAATCCCTGTCCAGGCGCCAGCCAATTCCCTAAAATCAGACACGTTACAGGCCAGTCCCCCCTTGGGCTTGGCCATTTTGATCGGTAAAACACCCATGACCCAAGTCACCAACACCGTTCGCTTTGTGCTGGACGGACAAATCGTCGAAGCCGTTGGCGTGCGACGCACCACCACCGTATTGGATCATTTGCGCGAGTCCCTGCATCGCACCGGCACCAAAGAAGGGTGTGCAGAAGGGGACTGTGGTGCTTGCGTGGTGATGGTCGGAGAATTGGCCCCTGATGGTCAATCGATCGACTATGTGGCCGTCAACAGCTGCATCCAACTGCTGCCCAGCTTGGATGGCAAATCGATCAAAACCGTCGAAAGCCTCAAAAATCCCGATGGCACCTTGCACCCCGTGCAACAAGAAATGATCGAGTGCCATGGCTCGCAATGTGGCTTTTGCACGCCAGGCATTGTCATGAGCTTGGTCAATTTGGTGCAAAAAAACAGCTCGCCCAGCCGTTTGCAAATCACCGATTCACTCAGCGGCAACTTGTGCCGCTGCACTGGCTACAAACCCATCATTGAATCGGCACAAAAGGCTTGCGCACGTCCTGCTGAATTGAAATTGAAAGACAGCGCCGATGTGCCTTTGCTCAAAGAGATTGCCCGCTCCAAGTCGCCCACGGTGACCCTTGATGGCGACATCTTGGTGCAGCCGGTGCTGCGCACCCGCAAGGGCAATGAGTTTGTCTCACCTGCCACCGTGGCCGAGCTCGCCGACTATTATCTGAAGCACCCCCAAGCCACCTTGTTGGCAGGCAGCACCGAAATTGGTTTGCAGGTCAACAAACAATTCAAGCGGCCCGAGCACATCATGTACCTGGGTAACGTGACCGAGTTGCGCCAGATCAAATCTGTCCAGGGCGCCTGGCGCATCGGCGCCATGGTCTCGTTGGAACTGGTGTTGGAACTGGTGCGAGAGCCTTACCCAGACTTTGCCGAGGTCTTGCGCCGCTTTGGCTCGCCCCCCATTCGCTCGACGGCCACCTTGGCTGGCAACATCGCCAACGGTTCGCCCATTGGGGATTCGATGCCTTGCTTGATGGCATTGGGTGCGCAACTGCTTTTGCGCCGGGGTGAGCAAACTCGCACCGTGGCGTTGGATCGTTTTTACACCGGCCAAAAACAAAACGTGTTGCAAGCCGGAGAATTCATCGAAGCCATCGATTTGCCCAAGCCCACATCTGGCATGGTGTTCAAAGCCCACAAGGTGTCCAAGCGCTTTGAGCAAGACATCTCGGCCACCTGTGCGGCCATCAGCTACACCTTGAAAAACGGCAAGCTCGCCGATGTGCGTCTGGCCTACAACGGCTTGGCCCCGTCACCGTGCCGCGCACCCAAACTCGAGGCCGTCTTGCAAGGCCAATCGCCCGATCAGGTTCAAGCCGCCGACTTGGACGCGGCCATCGCGGCAAGCTTCACCGCCCGAGACGGATTGCGCGCGACCTGGACTTATCGCGCCTTGGTGGCCCGCAATCTGGTCATCGATTTCATTTCGCAACCTGTCGCACAAGAGGCCTGAGCATGAACGCACCCATCTCTGTCAAACATTTGTTGCCGGGCTCTGGCCAGCAACAAGGCGTTGAAATCGTTCACGAGTCGGCTCACTTGCATGTGACGGGTGAGGCCACCTACACCGATGACATTCCCGAATTGGCGGGCACTTTGTATGCCGCCCTGATCAAGTCACCTGTGGCCCACGGCGAGTTGATTGGCGAGGGCATTGACCGCCAGGCCATTTTGGCCATGCACGGTGTGGTGGCGGTGTTCACGGCCAAAGACATTCCTGGTGAAAACAACTGCGGCCCGATTCTTCACGACGATCCCTTTTTGGCCGACGGCAAAGTCGAGTTTGTCGGGCAAGCGGTGGCGGTGGTGGTGGCGCGCGAGATGCTTTACGCGCGCGAAGCTGCCGCTCGCGCCCAAGTACAGGTCAAAGCGCTGCCCGCCATTTTGACCATCGAGGACGCGATGGCCGCCCAAAGCTTCATCATGCCCTCCAAAGGCATGACCCGAGGCGACGCGGCCGCGGCCATTGCCGCTGCACCCCACCGTGTGCAAGGCACCGTGCGCTGTGGCCAGCAAGAGCAGTTTTACCTAGAGGGGCAAATCACCTACGCCGTGCCCCGCGAGGACGGCCAACTGACGCTGTACTGTTCCACCCAGCACCCCGATGGCAACCAGCGTGAGGCGGCGGCGGCCCTGAATTTGACCACCCACGATGTCGAGGTGATTTGTCGCCGCATGGGCGGTGGCTTTGGTGGCAAAGAGGGCAACGCCAGCATCTTCAGTCAAAGCGCAGCCTTGGCCGCCCACAAACTGAAAAAACCTGTCAAATTGCGCGTCAACCGCGACGACGACATGACCATCACGGGCAAGCGCCATGATTTTCGCATCGACTACCAGGTCGGGTTTGATGATCGTGGACGCATCTTGGGCGCAGACATCACCTTGATGTCGCGTTGTGGCTACAGCACCGATTACTCAGGGCCCGTCAACGACCGCGCTTGTTTGCACATCGACAACTGTTATCACATCCCGGCCCTGAAGTTGGTCAGTCACCGTTGCAAGACCCACACCCAAAGCGCCACCGCCTTCAGGGGATTTGGGGGGCCGCAAGGCATGTTTGGCATCGAGAGCGTGATCGAAGACATTGCCGACCAACTGGGCAAAGACCCGCTGGAGGTGCGCAAGGTCAATTTGTACCAAGACCCTGCGATCAGCGGCACAGCCGACACCATGACCACCCCTTACAACCAGTTGATCGAAGACTGGGTGGGGAATCAGCTGATGGACCAACTTGAAAGCGAGTCAGGCTATGCCGAGCGTCGAGCCCAGGTGCAAGCCTTCAATGCGGCGTCGACCAAGCGCAAACGCGGCTTGGCCTTGGTGCCCTTGAAGTTTGGCATCAGCTTCACCGCGACCCATTTGAATCAAGGCGGTGCGTTGCTGGTGATCTACATGGACGGTTCGGTCAGTGTCAACCATGGCGGCACCGAGATGGGACAAGGCCTGAACACCAAGATGGCACAGGTGTGTGCCGATGGCTTGGGCATCAGCGTTGACAAAGTCAGGGTCACCGCCACCGACTCCCAAAAAGTGCCCAACGCATCGGCCACCTCGGCCTCGAGTGGCGCCGACATCAATGGCGCGGCCATCATGAATGCCACCGCACAAATGCGCGAGCGCCTCAAGCCTGTGGCCGCACGCATGTTGGGCTGCTCGATCGATGCGGTGAGCTTGGCCGACAATGCGGCCCACGGCGGGGGGCAATCGGTGGCCTGGGCCGATCTGACCAAGCAAGCTTGGCTGGACCGAGTGGGTTTGTCGGTGACGGGCTTTTACATGACCCCAGAGATCAAGTACGACTTCACCACCTTGAATGGCCGTGCCTTTTACTACTACTGCTATGGGGCGGCGGTGACCGAGGTGGAAATCGATACCTTGACGGGCGAGTGGTGGCTGCGCGGCGTGGACATCGTCCACGATGTGGGTCAAAGCATCAACCCGGCCATCGATCGCGGGCAAATTGAAGGCGCTTATGTGCAGGGCATGGGTTGGCTGACCATGGAAGAGTGCATTTGGGACAAAGCGGGCAAACTGCTGACCCACGGACCCAGCACCTACAAAATCCCGGTGGCGGGTGACGTGCCCGAACATTTCAAAGTCAGTTTGTTTGACAACCAAAACATCAAGCCAACCCCGTTCAAATCCAAAGCCACGGGCGAGCCGCCGCTGATGTTGGCTTTGTCCAGCTTCTTTGCTTTGCGCGATGCCGTGGGCGCTGTGGCCGGCCACAAAGGCGTGGTCAGTCTGGATGCGCCAGCCACCCCTGAGCGCATTTTGTTGGCCTGTGAGCGCGCCAAAGCCACGGCCCGCGCCCATTGACCCCGCATGCCAGGCAACTGCAACAGGCCCTGAAACATGGGCCGATGGTGTTGGTCACCGTCGACCAAGTCCAGGGCTCGGGTCCGCGTGAACCGGGCGCCTGGATGGCGGTGGGGCCACAGCAAGTCATCAACACCATCGGTGGGGGTCACCTTGAGTTTCAGGCCATTGATCTGGCCCGACAGCGTCTGTTGACCGATCCGTGGGCAGCCCCGCAGATGCAGCGATGGGCCTTGGGGCCCAGCTTAGGTCAGTGTTGTGGCGGTGTGGTTCATTTGAAGTTTCAGACCATCGATGCAGAGCATCCCGCGCTGGCCTCTTTGTGCGCGCAAGCAGGTCGACCTTTGGCCTTGTTTGGTGGCGGGCATGTGGGGCGTGCCATCGTCGAGGTGATGGCACGCTTG
>CAWUNN010000191.1:0-4728 GCA_963923185.1 uncultured Limnohabitans sp.
CACCAAGATCACGGCTTTTTTCATCGTGTCCATCTATGCCGGCTTGGGCGGCTGTTTTTATGCCGTTTACGTGGGCTTCATCTCGCCGCGTGCGTTCGACGTGCTGGTGTCCATGAACATTTGGCTGTTTGTGGCCTTTGGCGGTCGCGGCACCATGGCTGGCCCCCTGATCGGCGCTTTCGTCTTGGCCCCCATCCCCTTTTTGTTGCAAGACATTCAAGCGTTTCGCGATGTGCTCTCGGGCGGCCTGATCATCGCGGTGACTTTGCTGATGCCTGCCGGTGTGTACGGCACCTATTTGGCCAAACGGCAAGGCCAAGCCCACCGCCCCCTTGAAACGCGCGCACAGGAGACACGGGTATGACGCTGCTCGATGTCCAAAGCTTGTCCAAAAGTTTTGGCGGGGTGGCCGCCCTGAGCCGCATCCAAGCGCACGCTGCGCAGGGTGAAACCTTGGGCATGATTGGACCCAATGGTTCGGGTAAAACCACTTTTGTCAACATCGTCTCGGGTCACGTCAAAGCAGACCAAGGGCGAGTGCTCTTGGCCGGTCAAGACATCACCGGATTGACCCCTCATGCCTTGGCCGCTGCCGGTCTGTGCCGCACCTACCAGGCGGTGCGGGTGTTTTCTGCGCTCAGCGTCCAGCGCAACATCGATGCCGCACGGCTGATGCTCAATCACCGTGGCTTGGACCATGCCGAGCTGCGCACCCTGACCGAGTGGTTGCAACTCGATCGCAGCCTGTCGCAATTGGCGGGAAACCTGACTTTGTTTGAGCAGCGTCGACTGGAATTGTTGATGCGCTTGGTGCTCAAACCCAAGCTCATCATGCTCGATGAGCCCGTCGGTGGCTTGGCCGTGACCGAAGTCAGCGCCATGATTGGATTGCTGCAAGAACTCAAAGCCCATTGCTCGGTGTTTGTGATCGAGCACACCATGCGCGTCATTCGAGAATTGGCCGATCGGGTGATGGTGTTGATTGCCGGCGAAAAAGTGGCCGACGGCGCCCCGGCTGACATTTTGCGCAATGAGCGCGTGATCAAAGAATACCTGGGGACCCACCATGCTTGAGGTTCAAGACCTGGTCATTCGCTATGGGCCATTTTTGGCGGTGGACAGCGTTTCTTTGCAAGTCCAAGCCAAAGAAATTGTCGGTTTGATCGGCCCCAACGGCGCAGGAAAAAGCTCGATCGCACGCGCCATTGGTGGCCTTCAAGTCCCCTCCAGCGGGCAGATCGTGTTTGCCGGTCAATCCATGGCGCACAGGTCGGCCCATGATCGCATCCGCATGGGGTTGTCCATGGTCCCCGAAGGCCGTGGTTTGTTTCCACAAATGTCGGTCGAAGAAAACCTGCTGATGGGGGGCTACGCCTTGTCGCAGCCGGCGCGCCGACGCGAGTTGATGGACCGCTGTTTTGAGCTCTTTCCGATTTTGAAACAGCGACGCCATCAAATCGCAGGCACCATGTCGGGTGGTCAACAACAGATGTTGGCCGTCTCGATGGGCTTGATGGGAGACCCCAAGTTGTGCATTTTTGACGAACCCTCGTTGGGTTTGGCGCCCATTGTGATCCAGCAAATCGGCGAAACCTTGGCGGCCATGCGCAAACTTGACTTGACCGTGTTGCTGATCGAACAAAATGCCAAGCTGGCCAGCACCGTGGCCGATCGCATTTATGTGCTCTCGGCCGGTCGCATCGAATACCATGACACCCCGCAGCGCCTGGCCGCTGAACCGGAGGTTTTAGAAAAGTTTCTCAGTGCTTAAGGAGCACCCCATGACCCAACGTCACCCCTACCAACCCCATGGCGTGATTCCTGCCGTGTTGTTGCCTTTTCACGAAGACTTGTCCATCGATGAGGCCAGCTACCGCTCGCACCTGCGCGATGTGGCGGCCGTGCCAGGCATATCGGCCATCACCACCAACGCCCACTCGACCGAAGTCGCTTCGTGCACGTTTGAAGAACAAATTCGCGTGCTGGCCGTCACCCAAGAGGAAATCGGCGACCGCTTGCCCATCGTCAACGGCATTTACACCGATGGCACCCTGGAAGCGCAGCGCCTGGCCCGCATGGCCCATGACGGCGGGGCCTCGGCTTTGTTGGTCTTTCCGTCTGCCATTTACACCATGGGGCAACGACCTGAAATGGTCATTGAGCACTTCAAACGGATCGCCGAAGTCACCGACTTGCCTTTGATCGCTTTTCAGTACTCGATCTCGGGCGGCCAAGGTTACCCGTTGTCGACCCTGATGAAATTGTGCGATGAAGTGCCCAGCGTCGCGGCCATCAAAGACTGGTCTGGCACACCGGTGTGGGTCGATCGACAAGTGCGGGCTTTGCAGTCGCGCGCGCGCCCAGTCAACGTGCTCAGCACCCACAGCGCTTGGTTGTTTGCCTCGCTGGTGTTGGGTTGCAACGGCTTGCTCTCGGGCAGCGGCTCGGTGATCGCCGACTTACAAGCCCAGTTGTTTCAGGCCGTGCGTGCCAACGATTTGGCCAAAGCCCGTCAGTTGCACGACCGCATCACGCCCACCGCCGAGGTCTTTTACGCCGACCCGTTTGTTGACATGCACAACCGCATGAAAGAAGCCTTGGTGATGCTGGGCAAGTTGCCCCGCGCTGTGGTGCGCCCGCCCTTGATGAGGATCGGTGACGCAGAGCGTGCCAGGATCCGTCAGGCCTTGGTCATGGCTGGTTTATTGAAGGCTTGAACAGCCCTGGCCCCTGACAGCTCTCAGATCACCTGGTTGGCATAGCCCACACCACCCAATGAGCCGATCGCCAATTGCCCTGCCTGGATCTTGACGCGTGTGGCCCCGTGGCTGTGCTCATACAAATCAGGATGGGCTTGCAAGAATTTCTGTTGCAGCTCCAGCGGGCTGGCAGCCATGCCATTCACATAATGGTGGCCGTTGCGCTCGACATGGGCAATGCCCAACAGGCTCACCAAGGCCAGGTCTTGCTGCAAACACAGACCCGCTTGCACCGTCAGGTCTTCGGCCGACATGAAGTACTTGGCGGCTGACAGGCTGGCATTCCAGATCTGGCAGCGCGCGGCGTTCAGCAACGAGCGATACACCCCTTTGCAGGTTTTGCTGGAAATGCCGGCATAGCCCATCTGCTTGGCTTGCACAAAGGCATCGAGTGGCCCGTCGGATTCATCGACGATGATGGGCCAACCGATCTCTGGGCCCGACACATCGGTTTGCAGGGCTTGGGCCCTGGCGATGGGTTGTTCGATGAACAAGATGCTGTCGCACAGGCGTTTCAATTCGGGGGCATGTCGCATGGCTTGCAGCAACTCGACCAGTTGGTCAGGGTGCTTGAATTGCTCATTGCCATCGAGCGAGACCCAGTATGGGTCAGCCATTCGATCCAGGACATGGGCAATGGCGCGCAACCGATCCAAGTCGGCTTGCAATTGGCCGGCCACCTTCAATTTGAAATACCGGTGACCATAGGTCTGAATCACTTGCTCCAAGGTTTCGGGCAAGCCGTCGTTGACGCGCTCTTGCAAGTCGGCTGGGGTCAATGCATCGAGCATGCCCACCGTGTGTCTGGCGTGCAGGTGGCGGGCGGGTTTCAAGGTGGACAAAAAAGAGTCCCATTCGATGCCTGCAAATGACGGGTGCGATGCATCCAAGCCCACCAGGTTGGTTTGAATGGCCGCATAAAAAGACATCTGGTGCAAGCGGCACAAGGCGTCGAGCACCGCTTTGTCCAACAGCGCTGGGCCGTAATTGGCCAGCAATGGGTTGTGGCCCAAGGCCTCGCACACTTTCAAATGGGCCTCGTGGTGGCGCGCAAAATGACCAAAAGCCGTGGCCGCTTGGGCATCGGCCAAGTAAGCCGACTGGGCCAGTTTCAACACCGAACGCAACTGGTCAAAGTTTTGTTCATCGCTGAGCTCAGGGTTTTTGTCAAACCACTTGGGCACGATCATCTCGGCGCTGGCCCCCCAAGCCGATCGTCCATCTGTGCTTTCAATGCGCACCCTCACATGGGCTTCGTGGCATTGACGCAAGGTGACGATGCCAAATCGAAATGGCAGGCGCAGCTTGACCGGGGTTTGTGTGATGTCAATCTCGGCGATGCGAAACACTGGCATCATTCATACACCTTCTATCATCTCGGCCAGGCCCTTGAGATGTCCGATGGCAAAGGCCGCGCAGGCTGGGCCGTCGGGCCAGTAATCAAAGGGCTCTACCGCCACCGTGCCGCTGTATCGGTGTCGGTGCAGGGCTTGCAAAATCGGGCCAAAGCGCATGTCACCCTGTCCAGGGGCTTTGCGGTTGGGGTCATTGAGTTGCACATGAGCCAAATGACCGCTGGGCAAGTGGCGGTCGATCAGTTCAGCGATGCTCAGGGCTTCAGTCAAACCGGCCGAACTGGTGTCCAGCATGGTGTGCAGGCCGGGTTGACCGATCTCTTGAATCATCTGCAAGGCCTCCTCTAGGGTGTGGATGACCGAAGTCTGGTCCGCCGACAAGGGCTCGATGCAATAGGTCAAGCCCCGCTCGTGGGCCCAAGCTGCGGCCTGCGCAAAAAAATCACGACATGCCGCCAGGGCTTGGGCGTGGGACTGATCTGGCATGGGTTGGCGTTGCTTGGGCGAGCCATGAACCAGGTAGCGCCCGCCCATCTCGGCACACACATCGCACAAATGCCGCACCAGGTCGCGGGTGCGCATGGCCACGCTGGGGTTGGGGTCGGTGATCGACA
>CAWUNN010000192.1:0-4701 GCA_963923185.1 uncultured Limnohabitans sp.
GCATGGGCGATGGCCCCCAAATTTTGAAGTTAGACGGCAGCAAATGAACCCATGTGGCATGGATTGGCTGCCCAAGTCCAAGTCCAAGTTCAGGCCCAGCTCCAGTCTCAGACCCCCACTGGCGCGCTGTCCATGGGCCCAAAGATCATGATCAGGTGCAACAAGCCGGTCACGCCACACATGAAGGCCATGACTTGGATGAATGGTGCTTTGGGCAACAGCAATTGCGCGGTGGTCTCACCCTGCACGCCCATGTCATGGCCCAGCTTGTACATCAGGACCGTCAGCCCCAGCATGGCGACACCACACAGCAGATGAACCAGCACGTGCTGCAACTTCAGGACCCACTGGGGCAGCATGGCATCGAATGAATCGAACACCACGTGCTCGTTGCGATTGACCACCAAGGGCAAGGCCGCAAAGATCACGATCACCATCAGCAACTCGGTCATCTCGAGTGAGCCGGTGATCGAGTGATCCATGAGCTTGCGCCCCCCGACGTCGAGGAAGGTCAGCAACATGATGGCGAACAAGGCCACGGCTGACAAACTGCCGCAGATCCAATTCAGAAACTTGTGGTGCATTTCACCGTCCTTGTGACCCGCTCGATGATCGGGCTGGCGCTCATGGGCTGATTTTATTTTTCTTGTTTGTCGATCTCGGCCCTGAACTCGGCCAACACCTTGGCCGGATCAGGCAAGCCTTTGGCCTTGGCCTCGGTCACCCACTTGGCCTCAAGGCCGGCGGTGCGTGTTTTGACTTCGCTCACAAACTTGGCATCGGCTTTGGTGATGACCACATTGTTGGCTTGCATCAAGGCCAACGCGCGGCGATCGACCCGGTCCCAACCGCGTCCAAAAATACGGGCCGCAAATTCGCCCGAGATGGCGTCGACCGCTTTTTTGTCCTCGGGGCTGAGCTTGTCGTATTTGGCTGGGTTCATCATGAAGACAAAACTGGTGTTATACAAACCACCCGGAAAGGTGGTGGCGTAACGGATCAGCTTGTCGATTTTGAACGACTCGGTCGACTCGGCGGGAAACAAGGTGCCGTCCATCACACCCCCCGAGATCAACTCGTACGAGTCAGGCGCAGGCTTCAAGGTGACGTTCATGCCCAAGGTTTTAGAGATCTCATTGACCATGCCCCCGCCGACGCGGAATTTCAGGCCTTGCAAATCTTCGACCTGGGCCACCGTCTTTTTGGTGTTGAACACAATGCCTGGGCCGTGGGTGAAATAGGTCAAAACCTTCAAACCCTGGTGCTCGGCCCCAAATTGAGGATATTTGCTGGCGATCTTGTTGAACGCCACTGAAATGGGTTCGGCGTTGTTGCCCAAAAAGGGCAGCTCGGCCATCTGAGGCAGCAAAAATCGGCCAGGGGTGTAGCCATGGACCGTGAAAGACACATCAAGCAGACCGTTTTTGATGGCATCGATGGTGCCCGGGGCAGCCACCGGTGCGCGCGGCAAGATGTTGCATTTGACTCGGCCCGATGTGTTCTTCTCCAACACGTCGCACCACTCTTTTTGCGCCAAAGACAGGGTGTGGGTGGGCCCCACCCAGCTCGATGCAGTGAGCACCGTTTGAGCCTGGGACAAAGACAAGCCAGCCGTGGCCAGCCACATGACGAGGGTGCGCTTCATGGGATCTCCAAACCTTGCGTGTACACCCGCAACTGTAAGCCAAGCCCACCACTGTCCCACTCATGACTTTCCCGAATTAGCCAACCGACCGGTTGGTTAAAACATCCTCCCATGCACGTGGGTTCCACCCGATTACACTAGAGCTAGATTCAAAAAAGCACGTTCGTTCGATTTTGCCAAAACAAGCTAGAATTGACGTTTACGTAAACGTCAACAGCCCGTTGGCCGAGCGACGTGTTGCAACCAGAATTTTCAATCTCAACCGGAGTCTCACATGAAAGTATTGGTCCCCGTCAAGCGCGTGGTCGATTACAACGTCAAAGTCCGTGTCAAGTCGGATCAAAGTGGCGTGGACATCGCCAACGTCAAGATGAGCATGAATCCATTTGACGAAATCGCCGTCGAAGAGGCGGTGCGCTTGAAAGAAAAAGGCGTGGCCACCGAGGTGATCGCCATCTCTTGTGGTGCAGCGCAATGCCAAGAAACCCTGCGCACCGCCATGGCCATCGGTGCCGATCGTGCCATTTTGGTGGAAACCGCAGAAGAGTTACAACCTCTGGCGGTGGCCAAACTGATCAAAGCTGTGATGGACAAAGAGCAACCGCAATTGGTGATTCTGGGCAAGCAAGCCATCGATGACGATTGCAACCAAACGGGCCAAATGTTGGCGGCGTTGGCCGATTTGCCGCAAGCCACTTTTGCGTCCAAGGTGGAAGTGGCCGATGGCAAAGCTCGCGTGACCCGCGAAGTCGATGGCGGCTTAGAGACCTTGTCCATCAGCTTGCCGGCCATCGTGACCACCGATTTGCGCCTGAACGAGCCACGCTATGTCACCCTGCCCAACATCATGAAGGCCAAGAAAAAACAATTGGACACCTTCAAGCCCGAAGACTTGGGTGTCGATGTGAGCCCGCGCATCAAAACCTTGAAAGTGACCGAACCGCCCAAGCGAAGCGCCGGCATCAAGGTCGCCGATGTCGACGCCTTGGTCGACAAACTGAAAAACGAAGCCAAAGTGTTGGGTTGAACCCCAGCGCATACGGAGCAAAGAACATGACCTCATTAGTGATTGCTGAACACGACAACGCCTCGATCAAAGGCGCGACCTTGAACACCGTGACCGCGGCCTTGGCCTGTGGGGGCGACGTGCATGTGCTGGTGGCCGGCCACCAAGCCGGCGCCGCCGCTGCTGCTGCCGCCCAAATTGCCGGCGTGAGCAAGGTGTTGCATGCCGACCATGCGGCACTGGACCACGGCCTGGCCGAAAACGTGGCCGCCCAAGTGCTGGCCATCGCCGCTGGCTACAGCCACCTTTTGTTTGCAGCCACCGCCGCGGGCAAAAACATTGCACCGCGTGTGGCGGCCAAATTGGACGTTGCACAAATCAGTGACATCACCAAAGTGTTGGCTGCCGACACCTTCGAGCGCCCCATTTATGCGGGCAACGCCATCGCCACTGTGCAAACCACCGATGCCCAATGCGTGATCACTGTGCGCACCACCGGCTTTGATGCGGCAGCAGCCACGGGTGGATCGGCTGCGCTAGAGAGCCTGACGGCCGTGGCCGACAGTGGCAAGAGCCAGTACGTGGGCAGTGAAATTGCCAAAAGCGATCGGCCTGAATTGACCGCCGCCAAGATCATCGTCTCGGGTGGCCGTGCCTTGGGCAGCAGCGAAAAATTCAATGAAGTGATGACACCCCTGGCCGACAAACTGGGCGCCGCTTTGGGCGCCAGTCGTGCTGCGGTCGATGCAGGCTATGCGCCCAACGATTGGCAAGTGGGTCAAACCGGCAAGATCGTCGCCCCCCAACTGTATGTGGCCTGCGGCATCAGTGGCGCCATTCAGCACTTGGCGGGCATGAAAGACAGCAAAGTCATCGTGGCAATCAACAAAGACCCCGAAGCGCCGATATTCAGCGTGGCCGACTATGGATTGGAAGCCGACTTGTTTGCCGCCGTGCCCGAGTTGGTGGGCAAACTCTGATTGAGCAGGAACACACCATGAGTTACATCGCCCCCGTCAAAGACATGTTGTTCAATTTGCAACATCTGGCCGACATCGAACAGATCGCGCAAATTCCTGGCATGGAAGAGGCCACCCTGGAGACCGCGCAAGCGGTGCTGGAAGAATGCGGCCGTTTCAACCAAGAGGTGATCGCGCCCCTGAATTGGGAAGGCGACAAAAGCCCTTCGGCATGGCGTGACGGTGTGGTGACCACCACCCCAGGCTTCAAAGAAGCCTATGCCCAATACCGTGAAAGCGGCTGGCAAGGTTTGCAACACCCCACTGACTTTGGCGGCCAAGGCCTGCCCAAATCGATTGGTGCCTTGTGTGGTGAGATTCTCAATTCAGCGAACCTGAGTTTTGCCCTGTGCCCACTTTTGACCGACGGTGCGATTGAGGCCTTGCTGACCGCTGGCAGCGACGAGCTGAAACACACCTACCTGGAAAAACTGATCAGTGGCGAGTGGAGCGGCACCATGAACCTGACCGAGCCCCAAGCGGGCTCGGACCTCTCGATGGTGCGCTCGCGCGCCGAGCCTCAGCCCGATGGCACCTACAAGATTTTTGGCACCAAGATCTTCATCACCTATGGTGAACATGACATGGCGCAAAACATCGTGCACTTGGTGCTGGCCCGTGTGAGTGGCGCGCCCGAAGGCGTCAAAGGCATCAGCTTGTTTGTGGTGCCCAAGTTCATGGTGCAAGCCGATGGCAGCTTGGGTGCGCGCAACGATGTGCACTGTGTCAGCATCGAGCACAAGATGGGCATCAAAGCCAGCCCCACCGCCGTGTTGCAATATGGCGACCACGGTGGCGCCACCGGATTTTTGGTCGGTCAAGAAAATCGCGGCCTCGAATACATGTTCATCATGATGAATGCCGCCCGCTTTGCTGTGGGCGTGCAAGGCATTGCGGTGTCCGAGCGAGCCTATCAAAAGGCCGCCCAATATGCCCGCGATCGGGTGCAATCGCGTCCGGTCGATGGATCGATCAAGGCGGCCGCTCCCATCATCCATCACCCCGATGTGCGCCGCATGCTCATGACCATG
>CAWUNN010000193.1:0-4692 GCA_963923185.1 uncultured Limnohabitans sp.
GGAGTCCGTCTCGTGGGCTCGGAGATGTGTATAAGAGACAGGTTCAGGGCACATCAACGAGCTGGTTCGCCAATTGTTGGTTCAGCACTACGACCCAGGCTATGCCCATTCGACGCAGCGCAACTATGCATGCTTTGAGCAAGCGCTGCAGGCCCAGCTCTGCGACCTCTCAAAAGCGGGATTCATGCAACTGGCCATGCAGTTGTCTGCCAGGGTCTCAGATCAAGCTCAGATCAGGTGTTGAGCTGCTGATTGCTGCAGATCTTCAATCAACGCCTGAGGCGACTCCAGGCCCACTGAAAACCGCACCAAGGTGCCCGCTTTCAAATGTGAGGGCCAAGAGGTTCGCATCAAGCGCAAGTCGTAAGGCACGACCAAGCTGACCGGACCGCCCCAGCTGTATCCCAGCTTGAACAGCTTCAGATCGTCTAAAAATGCATCCACTTGTGCATGGCCGATGCGCTCTGGGACGATGAAGCTGAACAAGCCTGCTGCCAGGCCCGCGCTGCCATGGCCGCCGCGTTGGCACAAGGCCTTCCAGTGTTCGTGTCCAGGTGAAGCGCTGAATGCGGGGTGCAACAGTTGGGCGCAGTACGGTTGCTGTTGCAACCATGAGGCCAATTGGCGGGCGGTTTGGTCTTGAGCGACATATCGCACCCCCATGCTGGGCAAAGCTCGCAAGATCACTTCGACATCATTGGCGCCCACGCCCAAGCCCAAGCGCATGTGACACAGTTTGAGCTGCTGGTGCAGTGATTTGTCACGGGTGGTGATCGAGCCCATCAACACATCGCCACCTCCACTGGGGTACTTGGTCAAGGCTTGGACGCAAATGTCCACCCCCAAGCTGCCATCGCCCAACAGGTCAAAGGGTTGAAATGCAAGACCCGCCCCCCAAGTGTTGTCCAGGGCCACGGTCACACCTTGCTGTTGACACAGGCGCACTTGTGAGACCAAGTCAGGGAACTCCATGGTGACCGAACCCGGGGTTTCCAACCACACCAAGCGCGTCTTGGCACTCAGACGTTGGGCCAAGTCTTGAGGATCCATGGGGTCGTAGAGTTGGTGAGACACTCCCAGTCGGTGCAGCTCACCTTGGGCAAACGCTTTGTTGGGGCCGTAGGCGTTGTCTGGAATCAGCACCTCGTCGCCAGTTTTGAGCAGCCCTAAGTCGGTGGTGCTGATGGCGCTCAGGCCACTGGGCACCAAGAGGCTTTGGGTCCCGCCCTCTAAGTGGGCGATTCGCTCTTCCAACAAATAAGTGGTTGGGGTGCCGTGCAGGCCATAGGTGTAGCCTGCTTTTTCACGCCAATCGCGCTCGCGCAACGCAGCCACATGGGGGAAATAAACCGTCGAGGCTTTGTAAATACCGGGCTGCGGGGCTTCGAACCCAACCGGCGGCCGATAGGGATGATGGATCAGTCCGGTCAGATCGCTCAAGTGGTTCGGCCCTTCAGATCTTCCACTTTTCGATCAAGGCTTGCGGGCGCATCGAGTCGTAGGGCTCAAAGGGCTGATGGATCCATGGATTGGTAGGCAAATACTCCACGGAGTAGTCGGGCTGGAACGAAGACACACCTTTGGTCCAGATGACGGCACTGCGCAATTCACTGATGGGTGCGTAATTGGTCTTGAGCATGTCCACCACGGCTTTCAAGGTGTGTCCCGTGTCAGCCAAATCGTCCACCAGCAGCACTCGGCCCGCGATTTCGCCCTTGGGGGTGGTGATGTAGCGAGCGATGTCCAAATGGCCTTGTACGGTGCCTGACTCGGCGCGGTACGAGCTGGTGGACATGATGGCCAAGGGCACATCAAAGATGCGCGACAAAATATCGCCAGGTCGCATGCCGCCACGCGCCAAACACAAGATGGTGTCAAACTGCCAACCGGATGCGTGGATTTTGAGGGCCAGTTTTTCGATCAGGTTGTGGTATTCGTCGTATGACACATACAGATGTTTACCGTCTTCAGTCAGCATGCGCTTCTCCGATCAAATGAGGGTGGATAGAGGTCTCAGGCCACGTAAGGATGACGCAGCAAAATGGTGTGATCGCGGTCCGGGCTGGTGGAGACCACATGAATGGGGACACCACAGGTCGCTTCGATGCGATCGAGGTAATGACGGGCCTCTTTGGGCAGGTCTTCGAGGCGGGTCACACCCACGGTGCTGTTGCTCCAGCCTGGGCAGGTCTCAAAAATGGGTTTGCAGCGCTCGATCTCATCGGCCCCCAAGGGCAACAGATCGATGCGCTGGCCATCGAGTTCGTAGCCCACACAGATTTTGAGCTCGGGCAGGCCGTCTAGCACATCCAGTTTGGTGATGCACAAGCCACTCAGGCCATTGACCTGGGCGCTTCGTTTGAGCAAAGCGGCATCGAACCAGCCGCAACGGCGCGAACGGCCCGTGGTGACCCCTTTTTCAGCCCCCACGGTGGACATGTGCCAGCCTGGCGTGCCCTCTTTTTCCCATTCAAGCTCGGTGGGGAACGGGCCACCACCCACTCGGGTGCAATAAGCTTTGGTGATGCCCAGCACATAGTGCAAGAAGTGGGGCCCAACCCCAGAGCCTGCGGCGGCGTTGCCCGCCACACAATTGCTGCTGGTCACAAACGGATAGGTGCCATGGTCCACGTCGAGCAAGGTGCCTTGAGCGCCTTCAAATAACAAGTTGCCACCTTGGGCATGGGCTTCATTGAGCTCTCGCGAGACATCGGCCACCATGGGCAGGATCTGCTGGGCTTGTTGCAGGGTCTCATCCAAAATGGTTTGAAAATCCAATGCGGGTGCATGCAGCACTTCGGTCAAGATGTGGTTGTGCAAGGCCAGGTTGTCACGCAGCTTGGCGGCAAAACGCTCGGGGTGCTTGAGGTCTTGGACGCGCAGTGCGCGGCGAGCGATTTTGTCCTCGTAGGCGGGGCCAATGCCACGGCCCGTGGTTCCAATTTTGGTTGCACCGGCCTTTTCTTTGGCGGCTTCTCGTGCCACATCCAGCGCCGCATGGTAAGGCAGGATCAGTGGGCAGGCCTCAGAGATGCGCAAACGAGAACGCACCTCGACCCCGGCCTTTTCGAGGCCGGCAATTTCTTCCAGCAATTTGGCAATGGACAACACCACTCCATTGCCGATGTAGCATTTGACGCCAGCGCGCATGATGCCGCTGGGGATCAGGTGCAAAGCGGTTTTGACCCCATTGATGACCAGGGTGTGCCCGGCATTGTGTCCCCCCTGAAAGCGAATGACACCGGTGGCCGTTTCGGTCAACCAATCCACCAGTTTGCCTTTGCCTTCGTCGCCCCACTGGGTGCCCACCACAACCACATGGCGTCCTCGGGTGATGTTCATTCGCTTATCTCTTTTCAAAATCAAAGGGTTCGCACGATCCACTGGCCCGCTTGAAACACCAGTTCGCGATCGCACTCAAATTCATCGGATTCGTGACCATGGCCAGGCAGGGTGCAAGTGACGATCTCGCCATTTTGACGCAACTGCGCAATGGCGAGTTTTTGACCTGGTTCATCGGACCAAATCGCCCGAATCGATTTGCGGCTGGTGGTGTCAGGCACACAACCCACCAGGGCCTTGAGGTCCAGACTGAAGCCCACGGCCGCACGGCGGCGGCCAAAGACAGCACCGACTTCGTCATAACGCCCCCCCCGAATCAAGGCCTCGTGCAGTTGGGGGACATACATGGCAAAACGCATGCCACTGTAGTAGGCATAGCCTCGGGCATCGGCCAGATCGAAGGTGACAGGATGCCCCAAGTGGCGCGCCAACCATTGCATGTCATCCAGCGCTTGAATGGCTTGCGGCCAAGTCGCCAAAACCTGACGGGCTTGGGCCAAGATTTGGGCATCGCCATAGGCGTTGATGAGAAACTTCAAGGCTGACTGGACTTTGGCATCCAATGGGGCAATCAACTGATTCAGGGCCGGTGCATCTTTGGCTGCCAATGCATCGAGCAAGGCCTGCAAATGGTCATGCGACAGGTCTTGATCACTCAAGACAGAGGAGACGATGCGGGCGTCGCCTAAATCGATGATCGATTGGTTCAAGCCACACCAACTCAAGCCTTGCAAAGCCAGCTCAAGGATTTCGAGGTCGGCCTCAAGGCCTGCATGGCCATAGAGTTCTGCGCCCCATTGCAGGGGTTCGCGGCTGGCATATGGTCCCTCGGGGCGCGTGTGCAACACCGGTCCGCAGTAACACAAGCGGGTCAGCCCCTGACGATTGAGCAAATGGGCATCGATGCGAGCCACCTGAGGGGTGGTGTCGGCTCGCAAACCCATGGTGCGCCCCGACAGTTGGTCGACCAGTTTGAAGGTTTGCAAATCCAAGGCACTGCCCGTGCCACTGAGCAAAGATTCGATGTGCTCGAGCATGGGTGGAATGACCAACTCATAGCCGTATGCACGAGCAGTATCCAACCACAGACGCCGCAATTCTTCAATGCGCCTGGCTTCGGCTGGCAACACATCGGCGAGATGATCCGGTAGTACCCAGGCAGACATGTGAAATTCAATTCAAAACAAAGTTGCGATTTTACCTGCGAGACGGGCCAGGCCGCGCCCAGAATCAGAAAATGATCAGCAAAATCAGGCCTGAAACGATGCAAAACAAGCCAAAAAACCTGAGTTGTCCGTCTTGATGCTTGAAAATTTCTGTCATCATCTGGCGCCAACGCCCAGGGGCCAG
>CAWUNN010000194.1:0-4645 GCA_963923185.1 uncultured Limnohabitans sp.
GTGGCGTGACCGAAAAAGACGCCCAGCTGGCAGCCGACATCGATGCCTTGCCGCATTCGGTCAGTTCCACCGAGGCAGGCCTGGCTGCGAGGTGTTTTGTGCCATACCCTGCGGCACCCGTGGTGCACCGACACACTGGCCCCTTGGCAGGTTTGACTTTTGCGGCCAAAGACTTGTTTGATGTGGCAGGCTATCCCACTGGCGGCGGTCAACCCATGGTGTTGGCCCGCTCGGGCATCCAAACGCGCCATGCCGAGACCGTGCAAAAGCTGCTGGACGCTGGCGCACGCTTTGTGGGCAAAACCGTCACCGACGAGTTGGCCTTCTCGATGAATGGCCAAAACGCACATTTTGGCAACCCCGTCAACGGCGCTGCGGCCAACCGCATCACCGGCGGTTCGTCATCGGGATCTGCCTCGGCCGTCTCGAATGGTTTGTGTGACTTTGCGTTGGGCACCGACACCGGGGGCTCGGTGCGAGCGCCAGCCAACCATTGCGGCCTGATCGGCTTGCGCCCCACCCATGGTCGGGTCAGCCTGCAAGGCTGCCTGGATCTGGCCCCTTCATACGACACTTGCGGTTGGTTCACCCGCGACATTCAAACCTATGCCCGGGTAGCCGATGTGCTCTTGGGCACTGACACCCAAGCATTGCCCCAACGCCCGCGACTGATCCGTCCCAACGAAATTTGGGCCTTGCTGCAAAAACCTGTGGTGCAAGCTTTGCAACCTGCACTGGATCAAACCACCGACTGTTTAGGCTCAGTTCAAGAATTGGATGGATTTTTTGGTGATTTCGACGCTTTGTATTGGGCCTTCAGGTACATCCAAGGCAGCGAAGCATGGGCCACCGATGGCGAGTTGATCAATCGCTACCAACCGCCTCTGGGACCCGGCGTCAAAGAGCGATTTGCTTGGTCGCGCCAAGTCACGCCAGATCAGGTGCGCCAAGCCACTGAGGTGCGCCAAGCCTTGACCCAAAAACTCAAAGCGCTACTGGGGGCAGACGGAGTGCTGGTCATGCCCACCATGCCCGACGTGGCCCCTTTGATCAGCCAACCCGAGTCCGACTTGGAAGACTACCGCAACAATGCGATTCGCATGTTGAGCATCGCAGGACTGACGGGTTTGCCGCAGATCAGCTTGCCTTTGGCCCAACGCGAAGGCGCCCCCTTGGGTTTGTCGCTTTTGGGGCCTGAGGGCTGCGATCGCAGCCTGGTGGGCCTGGCCCAAACCATCATGTCAGGCAGATGACTGGGCTGGGCTTGCGATTTGGTAGAATAAGCGCATGACTAGAGACGGCAAAACCCAGATCAGCAGCGA
The DNA here is from genome assembly GCA_963923185.1 of uncultured Limnohabitans sp. Classification (GTDB taxonomy): domain Bacteria; phylum Pseudomonadota; class Gammaproteobacteria; order Burkholderiales; family Burkholderiaceae_C; genus Limnohabitans. The sequence continues at coordinate 1,323 of CAWUNN010000194.1, forward strand.
TGGCTTGAGGTACAAATCTCGCACCGGCGGTTCTCCTTTTGGCGAACGTGGTCAAACCGGTGCCACCATGAGTTGCTTCAAATGCGGTGTTCACAAACCCCGCGCCTACGGTTCATACAAAAGACTGGCGGGCAGCCTCATGTTTGCCTGCTACGACTGCTACCCACCCAAAGACAAAGACGACAAAGCTGCGGCCAAAACGCAAGCTTGAACCTCGATTTCTTCAATGGGAGGGTCGTTCAGGCCCGCACTTCGTACACACCCAATTTGCGGTGCAACGGTGCTTCGTCGGCCATGAATACAAAAGCCGGCTCGGTGGAGCTGGCATTGTTCAGCTCTATGGGCTCATAACCGGGCGCACAGCTGGTGTCGGCGGTCACCATCTGAACCGAGTGACCGCGACAAGTCCACCCCACCTGCCCTTCGATGACATGAAACACCTGAGCAGGTGAACGCGCAGGCAAACTCAGGCGTTGCCCTGGTCGCAGCATCAGCGCATAAAAACCCAGTACGTTTTCAGCGTCTTGCCCAGTCTCTGGGTTGACGTAGGTGATTTGCAAAGTCTCGATTGGAGACGGATCGTCAGCCATGGCCAACAAGGCCGCTTTGGCTTGTGCCCAAGGGTAGCGCAGCATCGGGTAAGCCTGCCTGTTGCGTTCAAACACGGGGGTCGGCAAAAGGCCGCCTTGGGCGTAGCGACGATCTGCCTGTCCGTCATGGACTTTTTGACGTGGTCCATTGATGTGGTAGGACACCTCGGCGTAATACATCAAGGGCAAATCCAACACATCCAACCACACCACGGGATCATGTCCTTCATGGCCATGTTCATGCCACAAACCCGTGGGCGTCAAAATCAGATCGCCCCTTTGCATCGGGCATTTTTCGCCATCGACGGTGGTGTAAGCGCCCTCACCTTCAACGATCATGCGCACCGCGTTGGGGGTATGCCGATGCGAAGGCGCCCATTCACCCGGCAACAGCAATTGCATGCCCAAGTAAATCGCTGCACTGGCTTGCATGCTGTCCAAACCATGCCCTGGGTTGGCCAAGACCAATACCCGCCGCTCTGCCTTGTCGATGGGGGTCAACTCGCCAGCGCGCAGCAACAAAGGTCTGATGGTTTGATACGCCCAATGCGTGGGCTGGGTTTGACGACTGGGAATCTTAGGGGGCAACAGCCCCCGTAAACTGGGCCACAAGGGCACCAGGTTAGAGCGACGCATTTCGTCCACGTACTCGACTGGCAAGTCCTCAAGCCGACCCAATTCGTTCATGGCGTTGCTCCAGATCAAGTCCGTTTTGACAAATGCTCGCGAAAGCGTTGCACCAACGAGTCACTGGCTTTGATCAACAAGCCTTGGTCAGAGCCGATGCCCACCATGGTGTAACCCCAGTCGATGTAACGCTTGGCATCCTCTTCGACGACGGCCAAAATACCAGGTGCTTTGCCTGCCGCCTTGATTTCATCCAAGATCTTGTGGATGGCTTTTTGCACTTCAGGGTGGTTGGAGTGCCCCATGTGTCCCATGCAAGCAGCCAAATCATTGGGACCCACAAAAATGCCATCGACCCCCTCCACGGCGGCAATTTCGCGGGCGTGTTCAACCCCAGGCAAAGACTCGACTTGCAGCATCAAACACAGTTGCTCGTGGGCATGCTGTGCATAACCATGAACACGTCCCCATCGATTGCCCCGGTGTTGACCGGCTACGCCGCGCACTCCGCCTTGTGCAGGGTAACGGGTGGCTGACACGATGTGTCGGGCCTGTTCGGCGCTTTCAATGTTGGCAAAGACAAAACCACGCACTCCCATATCGAGGTAGAGTTTGACCAGGTCTTTGTCAAATTGGAACAGGCGCACCAAGGGCTCGACCGGGTAAGGCGCCACGGCTTGCAATTGGCTGAGCACACCGCGCAAGTCGTTGGGCGAATGTTCCATGTCCAACAAAATCCAGTCGTATCCCGAACCGGCCACGATTTCGGTGCTGTAGTTGCTGGCCAGCGAGCTCCAAAGGCCGAGCTGGATTCGGCCTTGTGCCAAGGCAGATTTGAAACGATTGGGGATGATGTCCATGGCAGATGTTCCTGAGCTGACAAAAAAATCATTCTAAAGGGGCGCCCGTCATGCCTGCTGTCACCGTTTAGTCGACCTCCAAGCGCCATTTTTCGCGTGCTTGCAATACGCGTTCGGGGTAATGAGGCCATCCACGGCTGCCGTTGTATCGACCCAGAGCCAGGACCAAATCCCCTTTTTCCAAGTCCAGATAATGTCGCAAAATCAAACAGGCGTACCTCAAATTGGCCTGTGTGTTGAACAAGCTCGACGAATCCCCATCGCCAATCAGTCGGGTCCAAAAAGGCATGACCTGTGCATAGCCCATGGCCCCCGCGGCTGAAATGGCGTGCTTTCTGAAGCCGCTTTCGACCTCGACCAACCCCAACATCAGTGACATGGACAAGCCGGCACGCTGCGCTTCATAGGCCAGATGAAGTTTGAACTCTTGTCGCAAGGCCTGTGAGGAGATCCACTGGGACAGGGGTGCATCGACCGCCGATTGCCAGCGACGCGCCAAATCGGTATCCAAGGCCGTCACAGTGGCGCCACTCCATCGCTGTCGCAGCAAGCCGCGCATGGCATCACTCAGGGATTCTTCAGGCGATGCCGCCACCCCCGCTTGCCCCGCCAGAACCAACCCACAAGTCACCCATATTTGTACCAATGTACGCATTTTAAATGCCATAGTCCAATTTAATTGACATTTTTATTTGTCATTTTTATTTGACAATTGATTCGCATGAAATTAAAGTGGTTGACGAGAGTTGACCATGGATCACCGAATTCGCTTCACCGAGACACTGCGCCAGGCCCTGAAAGGTTTTGTGGGTTCGGATCAGTATCGCATCCAATTCACAGCCCAGCGCATCTACCCAGCCTTTGATCCTGAAATGATCAAACAAATGGCCTTGCTGTCGTTTGAGATGGATGATCGCAACTTTTTGCGACATGCCCAAAACATGCTTCAAGCATGCATCGATGCAGAGCAATTTTTGGTGCAAGCGATCGCCGGCACCGCCATGGTGCTGGGCGAATGGTGGGCCAGCGATCAATTGAATTATCAAGCGGTTGAACTGGGATCAGAGCGTTTATTGGATCTGGTCTACGAGGTCGCTGATCAACGCTTGTTGATGGGACATGAACCCACCAATCCACACACCATCATGTTGTCCATGCCGACCAACAATCGCCACACTTTGGGATTGGCCGTCATGGGTGAGGTGTTTCACTGGCACGGCTGGAACGTCATTGCCAGTCCCAACAT
>CAWUNN010000195.1:0-4630 GCA_963923185.1 uncultured Limnohabitans sp.
GGCCAGCAGCGCAGCCTATCAAACGGCCAGCACCAATGGCAGCCAGAACGGTCAACTGTTCAATCGCGAAGCCTATTTCAATTTGGGCCGCTCGGGTTGGGGTGATCTGAGATTGGGACGCAACACCACCTTGATCCATGACAGTGCCCAATCGTTTGATCCCGTAGCGGCTTCGCAGATCTTTGGGTATTTGACAGCATCCAGTGGCTTTGGCGGCGGCAGCGGCATTTCAGAGACCACGCGCTTGAATCAATCGGTGAAGTATTTGAATCAATGGCAAGGGCTGAAAGCAGGCCTCTTTTATGCCAAAGGCAATCAGAGCGGTTTGGCATCAACGGGGCAAGCCCATGGATGGAGTGTCGGACAAGAATGGGGCGATCTGAAACTTCAATATGCACGCACGACACAAACCCAAGCCATCAAAGAGTCGGTGTCGGCAGTCCCTGGTGACTTGTCGGCGACCCTGTATGACTCCAAAGGATGGCTGTGGGCGGCGTCTTATGCGATCGCCCCCACCACCCACTTCAAGACTGGATCGAGCCATTACGCTTTATCGGCCCCACAGTCTGCCTCGGGTGCTGTGGGTCTGAGTGCGATGAACGGCCACATGCTCTCGGCTGCACCGACCTTGTACAAGGGCTCAGACATCATGGCACGCTTGGATTGGTTGGGCTTGAGCCAACAGATCCATTCGCAATGGACTGTGTACGGTGCTTTGTACCGGGCCAACTTTGCAGGCTACACCTCGACCACGGGCTCCACTTACCAAAGCACACCAGGCCATGCAGATTGGATCAGCTTGCTCGTGGACCACCAGGTCAGCTCTGACAGCGATGTCTACCTGGGATGGACCCACATGAAACTGTCCAATGCCACCGCACAGAGCGCCATCGTAGGGGCCAGCAAAGCCGGTTCAAGCTATTCGCCGGTGGCGGGCAATTCATTGCTGGCGCTGGGATATCGGATCAAATTCTGATCGTTGTGTCCGAAAATGAATGGGCCATTGACCATCAACGCGCTGGCATGGGGGTGTTCAACAGCCGCATCAAAGTGCCCACCCCTTGCACGTAATGACCGATGCGCATGTTTTCGTCGTAAGTGTGCTGGTTGTTGTCGCCATTGACCAAAGGCATGATGACAAAAGGCACGCCCAGCGCATCCACCAAGGCATCGGTGGGTACGCTGGCGCCCATCATGCGCACCCGAACCATGCCCTTTGATTCGGCCTGAGATTTCAAAGCAGACTGAGTCCAAAGGCCCACGGGAGAATCCATGGCCGTGCGCACGGCCTTGCCCCCTTTGCCTTTTTCTAGCCAAGCCATTTTGTCGTGCTGCATTCGCTCCTCGTCGCTGGGTGGTGCATTGACCAGGTGATAGCCCATTTGGATGATGTGGCGACGCATCAACTCAAACAAGCGATCGGGCGGTGCCTCTGGCGTGGTTCTGAGGTCAAATTCGGCGACCGCTTGATCGGGGATGATGTTGGTGGCCTTGTCACCGACCGCAGCCGAGGCCAAACCTCGAATATTCAGGGATGGAAATTGCAGCGATTGTTGCAAGGTGGGGGCGACTTGCTCTGACTGAGCGATGCCCACACGACGGCGAATTTGCACCTCATCGTCACCGGTCTCTGCCAAGACCTTTTTGTCCTCTTCGCTCAACGTCACCCCATCGTAATAACCGTCAATGGTGACTCTGCCCTGATCGTCTTTCATCGTGGCCAGCAAGCGCGCCAGACGCATGGCAGGGTTGGGCACATGGTTGCCATAGTGGCCACTGTGCAAGGGGGCTTTGGGCCCAAATACCGTCAATGTGACTCGCAGTGCACCCCGATTGCCAAAAATCAGGGTGGGTTTGTCGCTGGCATGCTTGGGACCGTCCAAAATCACGATGGCATCGGCACGCAACAAGTCTTTGTGGGCATTGACCACCGCAGGAATCGAGGGAGAGCCCTGCTCTTCTTGCGAGTCGATCAACACCTTGACTCGAACACGGGCTGGCAAAGCACTTTGGCGCAAGCCATCGAAGGCGGCCAGCATCATCATGATGGGGGCCTTGTCATCGGATGCGGAACGGGCAAAGACCCTCAGGTCCGGATCCAATGGGTCAGCAAACAGGCGTTGGGTGGGCACGATGCCCCAGCGTCCATCGGTTTGCTGGGCTTTGACCACGGGTTGCCAAGGGCTGGGCTGGGCCCACTGAGCAGGCACCACAGGCTGACCATCGAGGTGCATGTAAAAGAGGACAGTAGGGGTGTCTGGATCTGTATTGGGGTATTGAGCAAAGACCATGGGCTTGCCCTGATTGGGCAATATTTGCACGTCAAAACCCCTTTTCAGGAATGCCTTGGACAACCATTGTGCATTCGCTTGGATATCAGACGCCACATTGGCGTCGTTGGGCAGGGTCAAAAATTCCAGGTATTCGCCCCATGTGCTTTGGGCCAGACGTTGCAACTGGGGATCCATCGCTGGGACCGACTGGGCCATGGCGGGCAAAGCCCAAGACAGGGCCATCCAGCAAACTGTTGACACAAGACGTTTCATACCTGCAACTTTCAAAACGACACCCCAGTTCACACATCAGTTGTCACTGATTTTGGCTTTGTGGATGACCTCGGCCCACCGCTTGATCTCGGATCGAATGAACGCATCGTATTCTTCGGGCGAGCTGCCAATCACCTCAGACATCGAATCGGTGATTTGTCGGTTGACCTCGGGGGTTTTCAAAACAGTTTGAATGTCTTTCGAAATTTTGTCGACCAAGGCTTTCGGCGTACCCCCGGGGGCCATGAAACCAAACCATGCGGTCATCTCAAAATCTTTGACCCCCGCCTCCATCATGGTCGGAACTTGGGGCATGCGGGGCGATCGCTCTTTGCTGGTGATGGCCAAAGTGCGCAATTGACCCGCTTGGATGAAAGGCAACAAAACTGGGGCATTGTGAATCAGCAACTCGAATTGACCTGACAAGCCATCGGTGGTCATCTGAGCGCTGGATTTATAGGGCACGCTGACCATGCTGATGTTTTCACTCAAATTGAGTGATTCACCCATCAAGTGTTGCGTGGTGCCAGGCCCCGGTGTGCCATACCTGATTTTTTGCGGGTGTTGCCGCGCGTAGGCCAACACTTCAGCCACTGATTTAAACGCAGAAGAAGGCGGCACCGTCACCAAATTGGGTGTTTTGGTGGCCAAGCTGACGGCGACCAAGTCTTTCAAGGGGTCATAGGGCAATTTCCCTGCCATCAGGGTCACATTGACGGCGATCGGTCCGACCGTGTTGTAGAGCAAGGTGTGGCCATCTGCAAAGGCCTTGGCAACGCGATCGGCACCGATGTTGCCAGCCGCCCCCACCACATTTTCAACCACCACATTTTGTCGCCACAACTCACCCAACTTGTTGGCGATGATGCGCACCTGGGCATCTGGCGCACTGCCCGGTGGGGCTGGCACCACAATGCGCACTGACTTGCTGGGCCAATTGAGGCTTTGAGCCCACAGCCCGGCATGTCCAAAGAGCAACGCGGCACAAATGCCGACGAGCGCAGCAGCACGTCTGAATACAGATTTCATCACCCGATCCCAGAAATGATTGGTGTTCATGCGGACTTGACCCAAGCAGGCGGCACCTCGACCGACAAGCCCAACAAAATGAACGAGTTGCTTTTGCCGTGGCCGTCCAAGTTCAGGCTGCCGTTGACCCCACCTTCTAGGACGTTGTCAATCACAAAATTAAAAGCTGGCAGCAATGGCAAGTCATGTCGGTTGACCGATGTCGCTCCTCGATGGGCAAAAGCCTGCAACACTCGCTCAGGCGACAATTGTTCGGCCAAGGCGTCAAAGGCTTCGGGGTGATAAGGCATGACACACACATTGAGTCGATTGCCCTTGTCGCCCGCACGCGCGTGTGCCACGTGGTGCAAAGGCACTTGAATGCGAGGCAACGGTGGCTTGGGTGCGGTCATGCCAAATGCTCCTGTGCGGTGCGCAAGTTGTACCCCATGTCCAGCAAAGAAGGGGCGATCAAATACGACTGGGTTCTGATGCGCTGGGTGGTGCGCCAGCGCACGCCACCGCCGCCAGCGGGACCACAGCAATACAAAGCCAAGACCTCGCGTGCGGCCTGATCGGCGTCGTCTGGATGAGCCGAACTGGCGGCCAAACGCAGCCGCACATCTTGGGTTTCCCCCGTCCAACGCGCGGACATCACACCGTCATCGCTGTCGTGCACGCTGGCCAACCCCATCAGATCGATGCGCAGTTGTACTGGCAATTGACGTTGTGCCACCCGTTGTCGCAAGACCTCTGCCGCTTTGCGGGCTCGGGCCACGCAGTTGTGGCCGGCATAAGAGATTTCACCCTCGCCCAACCAACCCCCATCAAAACAGGCCGTGACCTTGACGGTACTGGGAGCGGGCCTGCCTTGGATGCCCAGCACCTGGACCCGGTCTGGACCAGCCTGCCGAACGGTGACTTGGGTGAAATCCAGGGTCACATCGGGTGTGATGTAGTTGGCTGGGTCGTGGATCTCGTAGAGCAATTGCTCTTTGACCGTCTCAGGGGTGACCATGCCGCCGGTGGACGAAGCCTTGGTGATGAACAAGCGACCGTCAGCATGAACTTCGGCA
>CAWUNN010000196.1:0-4625 GCA_963923185.1 uncultured Limnohabitans sp.
GTCAGATGTGTATAAGAGACAGGGCCCAGCCCGAGCGTTTGATTGACATCAGCGGCATCGCCAGCCTCAAAGGCATCGAGCTCCAAGGCCAGGTCTTGCGCATGGGCGCCATGACCACCCACCACCAGATCTTGAAGTCAGACTTGGTGGCACGTCATGTGCCTTTGCTCTCGCAGGCTGTGCCACATGTGGCGCATTTGGCGATTCGCAATGTGGGCACCATCGGCGGCAGCATGGCTTTGGCCGACCCTGCGGCCGAATACCCCGCCGTGGCCTTGGCCTTGCAAGCCACGGTGTTGGCGCAAGGACCCAAGGGGGTGCGACGCATCGCCATCGATGACTACTTTCAAGGGCTGTATCAAACGGCTTTGCAAGCCGACGAGTTGCTCATTGGCATCGAGTTCCCATTGGCCAAGCCCGCGCAGCGGTTTCATTTTGACGAGCTCTCGCGCCGGCGCGGTGATTACGCCATGGTGGGGTTGGCCTGCGCGATCGAGGTGCGAGGCGCTCAGGTCGAATCGGCTCGTTTGGCCTATCTGGCCATGGGCGATGGACCGGTGCTGGCCCATGGGGCCATGCAGGCCTTGAAGGGCCAGGCCTTGAACGAGGCCAGCATCGTGGCCGCGCAGCAAGCGTTGGTGCAAGACTTGCAACCGCACGGCGATTTGCAGGCCGATGCAGCCACCAAAATTCACCTGGCCAAGGTCTTGTTGGGACGGGCCTTGAATGACATTCGGAGTGCAGCATGAGTGACTCAAAAATCACCACCTCGTTCACCTTGAACGGAACGGCAGTTCAGCACGACGTGCCGGTGCGCATGCATCTGATTGATGTGTTGCGCGAAGACTTGGGGCTGACAGGTTCGCACTTGGGCTGCGAGCATGGCGTGTGTGGCGCCTGCCAGGTCATGGTCGATGGCCAAGTGGTGCGCGGCTGCTTGACCCTGGCGGTCTCTGTGCAAGGCAAGACGGTGGACACCATCGAAGGATTGTCTGACAGTGGCCAGCTGGCCCTGTTGCAGCAGGCCTTTTTGCAACACAACGCTTTTCAGTGCGGTTTTTGCTCGTCCGGCATGTTGATCTCGGCGCTGGACATCGTGCGCCATCACCCCGATGCCGATCGCGATCAAATTCGAGACCTGATCTCGGGCAATTACTGCCGTTGCACCGGCTACCAAGCCATCGTGGATGCGATTGAATCGGTCTTGAAAGCGCAGCGTGTGCTGCCCATCGCCCAAGGAGCTGCCGCATGAATGCCCGCTCAGAACTGCCCAATGCCAGCACCGAGGCCACGGTGCAAACCGCTTACATCGGCACCTCGGTGCCGCGCAGTGGTGCGCGCAAACTGCTGCAAGGCCGAGGTGTGTACCTGGACGATGTGCGCTTGCCGCGCTTGGCCCATGTGGTGTTTTATCGAAGTCCCCACGCCCATGCCCGCATCAAGACCTTGGACCTGAGCCAGGCGCGGCGTCAGCCGGGTGTGATCGGTGCCTTTGACGGCGCCGCGATTGCCCAGCATTGCACGCCCTGGGTGGGGGTGTTGGGCCACCTCAAAGGCATCAAGTCGGCCACCCAGCATGCGGTGGCCATCGATCGGGTCTGCTGGCAAGGTGAGGCGGTGGCGGCCATCGTGGCCGAGACCCGTCGCCAAGCCGAAGACGCGCTCGAGCATGTGATCGCCGAGTTTGATCCTTTGCCCGTGGTGACCGACATGCAAGCGGCCTTGAAGGGCGATGTGGTGATTCATCCCGAGTTGGGCGACAACATTTGTTTCACACGAACGCTCGAGACCGAGGGCTTTGCCCAAGCCTGGGCACAAGCCGAAGTGGTGGTTGAAAAAACCTATGACTTTGGCCGCCACACAGGCGTCACCAATGAGCCACGCGCCATTTTGGCCGACTACAACCCGGCCGAGCATGCCTTGACCGTGTACCACGCCACCCAGGCACCGCACATGATGCAAGACATCTTTGCGCGGCACCTGAACATTCCAGAGTCCAGCGTGCGTGTCATTTGCAAAGATGTGGGTGGCTCGTTTGGCATCAAGGTCCATGTGTATGCCGATGAGATGGCCACGGCAGCCTTGTCCGTCATGCTGCGTCGTCCGGTCAAGTTTTTGGCCGATCGCATCGAATCATTTTTGACCGACATCCATGCCCGCGAACACACAGCGACGGTGCGTTTGGCGTGCACCCGAGCCGGTGACATCATTGGGTTTGATTTGGATGATTTGACCGGCATTGGCCCCTATTCGGTGTACCCGCGCACCAGCGGCATCGAGGGCAATCAGGTGGTCAACCTGACTGGAGGCCCCTACAAGCACAAGCACTACCGGGCTCGCTTGAATGTGGTGTTCACCAACAAAAACGTGACCTGCCAATACCGCGCGGTGGGCCATCCCATCGCCATGGCGCTCACCGAGGGCATCGTGGACGAGGCGGCCCGCGCCATCGGCATGGACCCGGCCGAGTTCAGGGCCCGCAACGTCATCCCCGATGACGCTTACCCCTATGCCTTTCCATCGGGCACCAAGTACGAAAAACTCTCGCACCAACAGTGTTTGAGCAAGCTGTTGCAGCTGATGGACTACCAGGGCTTGCGCGCCGAGCAAGACCGCTTGCGCAGCCAAGGCGTGTACCGAGGCATTGGTCTGGCCGCCATGATCGAGGTCACCAACCCGTCACCTGCCTTTTATGGAGTGGGTGGCGCACGCATTTCGGCCCAAGACGGGGCCACCATTCGCATGGACCCCCAAGGCATGATCAATGTGCTGGTCAGCGTCACCGAGCAAGGGCAGGGCACCGAGGCTGTGTTTGCCCAGATCGCCGCCCAAACCGTGGGTGTGACGGTCGATCGTGTCAAGGTGATCACCGGCGATACCGGTGTGACGCCCTATGGTGGTGGCACCTGGGCATCGCGCGGGGCTGGCATCGGGGGTGAAGCCGTGTTGCAAGCAGGCAAGGTGCTCAAGAGCCATGTGCTGGAGATCGCAGCGACCATCTTGAAGACCGACCCAGCCACACTGGATGTGATCCACAACCAGATCGTGGACAGGCTGAGCCTTGAAGTCAAAATGCCCTTGTCCGAAGTGGGTCGGGTGGCGTACTTCAGGCCCGACACCTTGCCCATGGATTTTCAGTCAGAGTTGACCGTGACGCGCCACTACACGCCGCGCGAATATGGGTTCACCTTCACCAACGGCATCCAAGCCTCTTACGTCGAGGTTGATCCAGAGACTGGTTTTGTCAAACTGCTCAAGCACTGGTGCGTCGAGGACTGCGGCACCGTGATCAACCCCATGCTGGTGGACGAGCAAATCAGGGGCGGCATCGTGCAAGGCATTGGCGGTGCTTTGTTTGAAGAGTGCTTGTACAGTGAAGACGGCCAGTTGCTCAATGGCTCAATGGCCGACTACCTGGTGCCCATGGCCAGTGAGATGCCCGACATCATCGTGGGCCATGTCCAAACCCCCACCAAGGGCTCTGAATTGGGGGCCAAAGGTGCGGGTGAAGCTGGCACTGCTGGTGCACCGGGTGCGGTGATGAATGCCATCAACGATGCATTGGCACCCCTGGGTGCCAATGTGGCGGCACAGCCCTTCACGCCGCAGCGCATTTTGCGGGCCTTGGGCAAAGTCTGACCGGGACTGTGCCCAGCTCAGGCCAGGTGAGCGATGCCTGGGATCTCGACGGCGGTCTCTTCGATCAAATGGCTGGGGTCGGCATAGTGGCGGGCCCAATCGGCCAAGGCCGGATCGGGTGGCGCGATCACTGCACCCAACTGGCGGGCCCTGGTCACGGCCAAATGGCCCATGGGCACCCGCAGCCCTGAAAACCTGTGCAGGGCCTGGGCAATGTCATGGGGCTGCTCTTGCAACTGCTCGACCAAGGCCAAGGCATCGCCTGCGGCCTTGACCACGCCTTGGCCTACATGGGGGCGCACCACAAACGCGGCATCGCCCAGCATGGCCACGCGGTTCAAGGCCATGCGATCGCACCAACCGTCGTTGATGGGTTGCACCAAGATCTCTGGGGTTTGTCGAACCACTTGTGCCCACGCCGGGTGCAGCACATCATGGGCATCTTGTCGGATGCGATCGAGCACCTCGGGGCGCAACAGATGCGGCGCAATGCCTTCGGCATGGTGCACCCCGCGCGCATCGCTCAAAATGTCTCGCAACCCCGACTCGTCGGTGCGCCTGTACCATACGATGTTGACACCCACTTGCCCGTCCTCGGGACTGAGCACGGCATAGCCCACCATTTGCTGTCCCGTGCTTTGCTGAAAGCCAAACCCGTCGCCAATGAATTGCTGGGCCTCAGGGCTGAGTCGATCACGCTTGATCATGGCACGCCAGGCGACATATCCCGAGTAGGCCAGGGCAGGGGCTTGGAACAGTGTGCGACGCACCTCTGAGCGGTGGCCGTCACAAGCCACAACCAGATCGGCTTGCAAGACTTGACCGTCAGACAACTCGACTTGGGCCATTTGCTGCGCATCGCCATCGCGCACGCGAGTCACGGTTTGGCTCAAGCGGTAACGCTGGGCCGGAAAGGCCAGCAGCAGCGATTTGAGCAAGCGCGCCCAGGTGGTCATTTGCTGTGGCACCACGGCTTGGGCCAAGAT
>CAWUNN010000197.1:0-4623 GCA_963923185.1 uncultured Limnohabitans sp.
ATCCATGCTTTCACATTCAAACCAGCTTGCCCCAGTAGCAGTTGGGGCAGGTACAGCCGGCCCATGCGAGCATCTTCGCCCACATCGCGGCTGATGTTGGTCAGTTGCATGGCCACACCCAGCTCGCAAGCGCGCATCAGGGTGTCATGGTCGCGGCAACCCATGATCCAGCACATCATGGCACCCACGCTGCCAGCGACTCTGGCCGCATAGTCATGCAACTCACGCAGGGTTTGGTAACTGCGGCCTTGCGCGTCCCAAGCAAACCCCTCGATCAGCATGTCCAACAAATGGCGCGGCAATGCCGTCTGACGCACCACCATGGCCAATGCTTGGTCTTCGACATGGGGAAGTGGGCGGCCCGCATAAATGGCATCCAAACGCTGGCGCAGTTCGTCCAAAGGGGCTTGGCCACTTTGAGCTTGGTCGACCAAGTCGTCGGCCACCCGGCAAAACGCATACAGGGCAATGGCATGGGGCCGAATGCGCTGGGGCAGCAAACGGCTGGCGGCAAAAAAAGTTTTGGACCCATCTTGCATCAAAGCGATGCAGGCTTCCAAATCGCTGGCATCCAGATCGGGTTGGACTTCATGCATGAGGCACCACTTTCTCTAAGGCTTTGGCCGACATCAGCACACCTGGCACACCCGCGCCAGGGTGGGTGCCCGCACCCACCATGTACAGGCCTGGCAGGTCTTCGCTGCGGTTGTGCGGCCTGAAAAAGGCGCTTTGCACCAGCAAGGGCTCAAGCCCAAAACCGGCGCCTTTGTACGACCACAAACGGTCTTTGAAATCTTGAGGGGTCATCATCAACGAAGTGCTGATCACATCGCCCAGGCCTGGCAACACCGTGTCTTGCAGGCGCTGTTGAATGGCTTGTCGCATGGGCTCAGCTTGCTCGCGCCAGTCGGTGCCACTGTCCAAATGGGGCACCGGTGCCAGTGCATAAAAGGTGTCACAACCTGCAGGCGCCAAAGATGGATCGGTGGCGGTGGGGCGGTGCAGGTACAAGCTGAAGTCCTCTGACAGGTGGTGGCGTTTGAAGATGTCTTGCAACAAACCCTTGTAGCGCGGCCCCAGCACCAACATGTGGTGCGGTACATCGGTGTATTGGCGCTTGGTGCCAAAGTACCAGACCAGCAACCCCATCGAGTAACGGCCGTTGTCGATGCGCCGATCAGACCAATGGCGACGGTATCGGGCATCGACCAGGTGCTTGTACGTCCAAGCGGTATCCCCGTTGCTGACCACGATGTCGGCTAGGACGGTTTGACCGTTGCCCAGTTGCACGCCGCTGGCTTTGCCATGCTCGACCACAATGCGCTTCACGGGCGAGTTCAGGTGCAATTCGATGCCGCGCTCGCGCAACAAGCCCACCAAACCGGCCACGATGGCGCCTGTGCCCCCCATGGCCGAATGCACCCCCCAGGTGCGCTCGAGCGAATTGATCAATGCGTAGGCTGCGGTGACAGAAAAAGGGTTGCCACCAATCAGCAAGGGATGAAAACTCATGACCACCCGCAGGTGTTCGCTTTTGAAATGGCGGGCCACCTGGGCGTAGATGCTGCGCCATGCCCCCATGCGCAAAAAGTCTGGGATCTCCACCAGCAAGTCGCGCCAGCTGTCAAAGGCTTTTTCACCCATGCCCTCAAAGCCCAAGCGCTTGCATTTTTCGCACAATTGCAAAAACCGCTCGTAGCCATCCAAGTCAGTGGGGCAAAACCGCTGCACCTCGCGGCGCATGTGTTCGGGGTCGCCGTTGTAGTCAAAGTGCGAGCCGTCGTCAAACCGGATCCGATAAAACGGGTCCATGGGCACCAGGGTCACATCGTCTTCAAAGCGCTTGCCACACAGCTGCCACAGCTCTTTGAGTAAAAAGGGGGCGGTGATGATGGTGGGGCCGGCATCAAAGGTGTGTCCGTCTTGCTTGAACACGCTGGCGCGACCTCCAGCTGCATCGAGCTTTTCATGCACCTGGACCCGGTAGCCCTTGAAGCTCAGTCGCAAGGCCGCGGCCAGGCCACCAAAGCCTGCGCCAATCACCACGGCCACTTTGTCTTGTTTCACCCCAACATCCCGTTCAAAACTTGATCGACTCGTGGGTGACGGCCTTGGGCTGCCCCATGGCCCAGCCCCAGATCTTGTCCAGCGACCAGGGCAACACCATCACCAGGTGCTCAATGATGGCCAAGCCCAGCAAAGAGGCCAGCAGCAACCAACTGGCGCTGAGGGTTTCGTGGGCATGCCAGCCCGACCACAGCATCCAGACCCAAAAGCCGCAGGCCATGCTGACCGAAGTCATGAACCAGGCACCGGGTTGCGCGCACCGGAAATAACTGGCCAAGTACTTCAGGTGATCGGGCAAGTATTGCTCGCCATGCAACGGAATACCGATGAACAGGTTCAGCTTGGCGCTGACCCGCATGCACCACAACAAGGCAAAGGTGCACAAAGCGGTGTGATTGGGCTGATCGGTTTGCATCCAAATCAGAACGACAAAATTCAAGATCAAGGTCAGCTCGTGCCACAAGATGGTGGCAACCGACTCACGCAGTCGGATCCAACCGCGGGCATGGCTGGACATGATCTTTTTGCGCGGCCCACTGAGCCAACCCGACAAAAAAGCCAACTCGTGCCAGCCCCACATCACAATGGTGCTGGCAAAGCCCAAATAGGCGTGGGTCGAATCGCTGGCCGACATGCTGGCGTTGACACCCCAAAAGCTCAGACCCATCAACACGCTGAAAGCGGGCAAGCACCAGCGTGCGACGGCGCCGCCTTGGCGGTCCAGCCACAAAATGGCCCCAGTGCCCGACCACCAACAAAAGATGGCAAAGGCTGCAGCCCACAGCGTGTCACTCACCATGTGGGGCGCATCCGGGGTTGGGCCAGCAGTTCTTGTCGTTTGACGGGCAACAAGAACAGTTGACTGAACTTGAGCAGGGCTCTGCCACCATGCCAGACCTGACCCAACAGCCCTGAGAGACCGCCACGGCCTTTGGCCGCATCAAAGGCATCTGCGATGTCGACCAATTGGGTCATGCCCTGCCTGAAGCTGGGGTGATCGATGTCCAGGGCAAGGGGGAAGACTTGGCGTGTGATCTCGTTGGTGATTCTGAACACCTCGTAGTCATAGTGGGTCGACTCCAGCCCCATGGCTTGGTGCAACAAGGGGCGACGATGGTCGCGCACGAACATGGTGGCGTACACCGCCAGCAAGAAAAACCGGATTTTCAGCAGGTTGAAGCCTTGTAGCAACTCGGGGTTGGCGCGCATGATCAGTGCAAACGATTCGCCGTGCCTGAATTCGTCATTGCACCAGCGCTCAAACCAACGAAAGATCGGGTGAAAGCGTTTGTCCGGATGGCGCTCAAGCTGCCGGAAGATGGTGATGTAGCGGGCATAGCCAATCTTTTCAGACAGGTAGGTGGCATAAATGATGTGAGCGGGCTTGAAAAAGGTGTAGGGCTTGTCGCTTTTGAGTTTGCCCAACTCGATCCCCATGTCAAAGTCACGCAAAGACATGTTGATGAAACCGGCATGACGCGATTCGTCGCGGGCCATGTACGTCATCAGCTGTTTGATATCGGGGTTTTTGACGCCTTTTCGGATTTCGTTGTACAGCACGCAACCCGAGAACTCAGAGGTCAGCGAGCTGACAAAGAAGTCCAGCAATTCTTGGCGCAATTCGGGCGACCAATCAGGTGCGCAGGCTTGAAGTTCTTGTAAAAACTCGGCATCGCGTTGAAAGTGATCGTGGTTGTTGTCGCCCTCGTACTCTTTCATCATCGCATCCCACTCGGCGCGCAAGGGCTCGACGCTGATGCGATCAAAGGCATCGTGGTCGGTGGTGTAAAAACGCGGGCTGAGCATGTTGCTCTGGCGTGCTTTTTCGTTGGCGTCGGCGCCAGTCAAGATGGTGGCAGTGCTCATGTGGTTCTCCAATCTTCAGTGCACGCGTTCTGAGCCACGGTGCAAAGTCGCAAAGACGGCCTTGTTGGTCGGGCCAAAAGAATCCAAGTCGATGTGCAGGTTTTGCAAAGGGTCGACCAATTGCAAACGACCGTCTTGCAAACCGCGCAAAATCAAAGGGGCCGATGCTTCGTTTTGGGTCACCCGGCGTTGTCTGGCCATGGCGCGCAAGGTGCCCCTTAAAAATCCTTGCTCACCACTGAAAAGGGCGATGGATTGCCCGCTTTGGGCGTCGCTGACCCGCACATCCCCGTTGGGCATGTCCTCAAATTTCAAGTTCATCTCCCAGGCCACACCGTCTGTGGGCAAGGCCTCATGCCAACCCTGCGTGCGGGCCAAGCCGACCACCAGCAAGGTGGCCGCCATCAGACCCAACAGCCAAGCCATGGGCTGTTGATGGGGCCTGGTGCGATCGGTTCGGTTCATGCGGCGTGCCCTTGCAAGCCTCGGCCCACGGAAGGTGACTGCAGTGGCTCATTCACCGCCGCCACACCAGGCGCTTGGGCCCGTGCCCAGGTGCGCTGGAGCAAGGCGCTGAACTGCTGAGCGTGGGTCACACAACGCAGGGTGGGTTGCGGATGCTTCAAGTGCCAGGCCCGTTGATGCTGTCTCTTATACACATCTGACGCTGCCGACGATCTACTCTGTGTA
>CAWUNN010000198.1:0-4604 GCA_963923185.1 uncultured Limnohabitans sp.
AAGGTGGTGGCCTCATCGGCCTTGCGATTGACCAGCGAAGTCAAGCTGGCCACAAAGGCCTGCAAGCGAGGATGCGGAGCTTCAAGTGTGTATGGCATGAAAAATAATTGGGGTCAGACCCCAATTAATCGTGGTGGAAAAGAGACAAACAATGGGGGTCAGACCCCCATTCGATGTGCCAATTATCGGTCGTTTTGCGAACCCCGGTGGGCCCAGCCGGTGGTGTGGGTTTCGAGCAGGCTGAACAGCTCGTACATGATCATGGCCATGGCCCCCACCACCACCAGGCCGGCAAAGGCCAGGCCCATTTGCATGGCCGAGCCCGCCGAGATCAACAGGTAGCCGATGCCCTCATTGGCTGCGGTCATCTCGGAGACCGTGGTGCCGACAAAGGCCAAGGTGATGGCCACTTTGAGCGAGCCATAAAAATAAGGCATCGATCGGGGCAGGCCCACTTTGATCAGCACATCCCAGCGGCGCGCACCCAACACCCTGAGCACATCCTCCAACTCGGGCTCGAGGGTGGCCAGCCCTGTGGCGATGTTGACCATGATGGGAAAGAAGCTGATCAAAAAGGCCGTCAAGATGGCAGGCCCAATGCCAATGCCAAACCAAACCACCAAGATCGGCACAAAGGCTGCTTTGGGCAAGGCATTGAAAGCCGTCATCAAGGGGTACACCGCCGCATAAGCCAAGCGCGAAGATCCGATCACAAAACCCATCAGCACACCCACCACGATGGCGATGCCAAAACCCGCCATGGTGACCCAAAAGGTGCGCCAGGCGTGGGCAGCGATGACGGCATGAAACTCGATGAGCTGCTGGCCAATGCGCATGGGGCTGGGAAAGATGAACTCAGAGACTTTGAACACCGAACACAAGGTTTGCCAAATGAGCAAAGTGACCCACAGCAAGATCCAAGGCGACCAGCTTTCCAATTTCTTTTTCATGCTCCAACCTCAGGCTGCAGGGGTGGCGTTTGGGCGTCGCATGGCGCCAATGTGTCCGCGCAACTCATGCACGATGTCGGTGAAAGCCGGCGTGTAGGTGATCTCAAGATCGCGCGGTCGGGGCAAATCGATGTCGCGCTTGACCACGAAGCGCCCTGGGCTTTTGCTCATGACGTAGACGGTGTCGGCCAAAAACACCGATTCGCGCAAATCGTGGGTGACCAAGATCACATTGAAGCGCTTTTCCATCCACAGGTCACGCAGGGTGCACCACAGCTCTTCACGGGTGAATGCATCCAAGGCCCCAAAGGGCTCATCCAGCAACAACATTTTGGGCTCGTGAATCAGGGCACGGCAAATGCTGGCACGCTGTTGCATGCCGCCCGAGAGTTGCCAAGGGAATTTGCGCTCGTAACCTTGCAAACCGACGCTGCGCAACAGTTCAACGGCACGTGCTTCAAATTCGGCGCGCTTGGCCTTGAATTGCGAGCGAAATGGCTCGACGATTTCAAGTGGCAACAACACGTTGTCCAGGGTGGTTCGCCACGGCAACAAAGAGGGGGCTTGAAAGGCCATGCCGCTGATTTTGAGCGGGCCATTCACAGGCTGACCATCCACTCGAATCGTGCCACGGGTCGGGGCTTTGAGACCCGTGGTGAGCTTCATGAAGGTCGACTTGCCGCATCCCGAGGGGCCCACAATGGCAATGAACTCGCCTTGTCTGACTTGCAAATCGATGTCCTCGACCGCAAATTGTTGTTGTGCCAATAACTCTTCGTTGTAGGCCAACCAAACCTGGTTGAATTCGACAAAAGGGGTTGAAACTGTCATTTATTTTTTAGGAAAGATGTCCAACTCTTTGGCGCTGGGCAGGAAGGATCCGTTCCAGACGGCATCAGGGTCGATGCGCGACTTGGTGTTGAAGGCGTCGGACACCTGGCTGGCCATCAAAGCCAGTCGGGGACCTTTGAGTTGACCAAACCCCTCAGCACGGGCATCGGGTGAGACGATCACCGTGTCGATGGCCAATTTGAGGCGCCTGATTTCCAATTCGGTGTTGATGATGCCGTCACGGGCCTTGACCGACTCGATCGCTTTGGTGGGATTGGCGATCACTTCCTTGGCCCCTTTGGCAAAAGCACTTAAAAAGGCTTTGATCGCTGCTGGATTTTCTTTGATCAGTTTGGGCGAAGCGATGATCACGTTGCCATACAGTTTCACCCCAAAATCAGGGTACTGCATGATGACCACTTCAGATGCGGGCACCCCACGGGCTTCGATGTTCAGCAACGATGTGAAGGTGAAACCCGTGATGGCATCCACATCGCCACGCACCAGCATGGTTTCGCGCAAAGGGGGGTCCATGGCGATCCAGTTGAAGTTGGTGACGTTGTTGGCTTTGGCAAAAATAGGAAAAGCCCGCCGCCCGGCATCAAACACCGGTGCGCCCATTTTTTTACCGGACAGGTCTGCTGGTTTTTTGATGCCTGATTTTTTCAAGGCCATCACCGATGCGGGCGTGTTGTTGTAGACCACCATGACCGCCACCGGTTTGTTGGGAGCATCGGGATTGTTGGCATGAAACTCCATCACAGCCGACAAATCGGCAAAGCCCATGTCGTAAGAGCCAGAAGCCACCCGGGTCACCGCCCCACCCGAACCATTGCCCGCGTCCACGGTCACATCCAGTTTGGCGTCTTTGAAGTAGCCCTGTGCGGTGGGGTGCAGAAAGAAAGCCGATGGACCTTCAAAACGCCAATCTAATTGAAACTTGATCGGGGTGTTTTGCGCCTGAGCGCTGTGTGCCAAGGCTGCCATGAGGCCAGCCATCAACATCGACTTCAGGAAAGGGCGTTTGGTCATGGTGAACTCCGAAAATACATGGATGGTGGACCTGAAAGCAATAAGAATGCCCAACACCAGATCAAACTCAAACCCTCCACACCCGCATTGTGCCCAATTTTCAAGCATGCAGCCTGGGGCATGACGGCATTTCCTCAAATTGGTGCGTGCCAGACTCTGCCAAAGCCCAAAAAAAACCGCCCACATTTGGGGCGATTTTTACTAAGCTTGGAGGGCTCAATGCGAATCGGCTTGTTTGGCCGCATCGATGCTGGCCTGGACGTCGCCTTGGGCACCGTTCAAGAACAAGTTCAGCAACACCGCGCTGAGCGAGGCCAACAAGATGCCAGACTCGATCAACGGGTGCAAGTCATGCGGCATCCATTGCTTGAAATTGGGTGCAATCAAAGGAATCATGCCAATGCCAATCGAGATGGCCACAATCAGGCTGTTGTGGCGGTTGGTCTTGAAATCGACACCCGCCAAGATGCGAATGCCAGTGGCTGCGACCATCCCAAACATCACCAAGCCGGCGCCACCGAGCACGACGGTGGGCAAGGACTCGACCAAGGCCGCCATCTTGGGCACCAAGCCCAGCACGATCAGGATCAACCCACCCGCGACGCACACAAACCGGCTTTTGATGCCCGTGACCGCCACCAAGCCTACATTTTGTGAAAAGCTGGTGTACGGGAAGGTGTTGAAAATGCCGCCGATCAAGGTGCCCAAACCGTCGGTGCGCAGGCCACGGGCCAAGGCATTTTGATCGACTTGGCTGTCGGTCATTTCGCCCAGCGCCAAGAACATGCCGGTCGACTCAATCATGACCACGATCATCACCAAGGTCATGGTCAAAATCAGCACCGGGTCAAAGGTGGGCGTGCCAAACGAGAAAGGCATGGTGATGCCCAACCAATCGGCTTTGCCCACTTTGTCAAAGTTCATCAAACCCATGGCGGTGGCCACCACGGCCCCGATGACGATGCCCAACAACACCGAGATGTTGGCGATGAAGCCTTTGGCGAATTTAGAGATCAACAAAATGGCAACCAACACCACACCCGCAATGCCCACGCCGCTGAGATCGGCGTATTTGGGGTTGGGCAACTTGGGCAACAAAGCCAGGTCTTTGGGCAAAGGCGGCAGGACCGAGCCTGGGGCCGTTGCGGCCGCAGCCGCGGCATCGAGCCACTGCTTGTGCTCGGGGTTGACGATCGAGGGCGCAGTGGGTCCAAACGGATTGCCAAAAATCCAGTTGATGCCGATGCGCATCAGGCTGATGCCGATCACCGCGATGATGGTGCCAGTGACCACAGGTGGAAAGAAACGCAACATCCGACTGACCCATGGGGCGATGACGATGGAGATGGCCCCTGCCCCCATGATGGCGCCAAAGATCATGCGCGCACCTTCGACACCTGGGTTGGCATTGGCCATGGACACCATGGGTGCAACGGCGGCAAAGGTCACGCCCATCATCACCGGCAAGCGAATGCCAAACCACTGGGTCATGCCCCAAGACTGAATCAAGGTCACCAAGCCACAGACAAACAGGTCGGCTGAGATCAACATGGCCACTTGCTCGGGGCTCAGTTTCAGGGCCCGACCCACGATCAAAGGCACGGCCACCGCACCCGCATACATGACCAACACATGTTGCAAACCCAAAGCGGCCAATTTGCCACTGGGCAATCTTTCATCGACTGCACGCACCGAACTGTTCATGGTGATCTCCTGTTGAATGGCATGGTTGACATTGCTGTGGGGTAAAGTGTATACAATTTAAAAACCGCATTTGCCCCGTGAAAACCC
>CAWUNN010000199.1:0-4603 GCA_963923185.1 uncultured Limnohabitans sp.
AAATCGCTGGTCGGATCCAAGACCATCACATCGCTCTTTTTGTTGAAGGTCGACTTATAGGCTTCCAAGCTGCGATAAAACTGGGCAAATTGGGGGTCTTTGCCAAATGATTCGGCGTAGACACGGGCCGCTTCAGCGTCGCCCTCACCTTTGATCTTTTGAGCATCTCGGTATGCATTGGCCACGATCACTTCGCGCTGGCGTTCGGCATCGGCTCTGATTTTTTCGCCCTCTGCACCACCTGTGGATCGAAGCTCGTTGGCAACGCGCTTGCGCTCAGCCTCCATTCGTCGGTAGACCGATTCGGTGATGGTGTCGACATAGTCTGCACGGGTCATGCGCACGTCGACCACATCAATGCCCCAAGGCTTGTCGCCTTTGACTTTCTTTTGCACCTCGACCTTGACGTCTTGCATCAACTCATCGCGTTGCGAGGACAGCAACTCTTTGACCGTGCGCTTGTTGATTTCTTCTTGAAAGGCATTGCGAACCACTCGACTCAGTTGCAAAGCGCCCGCACCTTCGTCGCGACCCACGTTGCGAATGTAGGCCGATGGGTCGGTGATGTGCCAGCGAACATACCAATCGATGACCATGCGCTGCTTTTCCGCGGTCAACATGGGCTCGTTGTCGGCGTTGTCCAAAGTCAGCAAGCGTTTGTCGATGTACGAGACATTTTGAAAAGGCGGTGGCAGTTTGAAGTGCAATCCGGGTTCATCGATGACGCGGTTGATTTGACCCAATGCATAGACCACGCCAAATTGACGCTGATCGACCACGAACAACGTCGAGGCCAACAAGCCCAAAGCCACCAACACCGAAAGAAGATAAAAACCGATTTTGCTCATGTTCATTCTCACTTCAGCGGCCATCGCGCTCACGTTGGCGACCATCGCGTCCCCGGTTATCGGGCGATGGGGCGTTGCCTGCATTGCCCTGAGTGCTGGGTGTGGTTGCGGTACTGGCACCGTCGCTCGATCCTGTCCCTGGGGTCGTGGTCATTTGCATGATCTTGTCCAGAGGCAAGTACAGCAGATTAGAGCCTTGACGCGATTCAACCAATACCTTGGTGACATTGCTGTAAATTTGCTGCATGGTTTCGATGTACAACCGATCGCGTGTGACTTGAGGTGCCTTTTGGTATTCGACATACAAGGCTTTAAAACGTTGGGCGTCACCCTGGGCTTGAGCGGCGATGCGTGATTTGTAGCCCTGGGCTTCTTCGCGCAAACGAGAAGCGGTGCCGGCGGCACGCGGAATCACATCGTTGGCATAAGCTTGGGCTTCATTTTTGATGCGCTCACGTTCTTGACCGGCTTTGAGCACGTCATCAAAGGCAGCCTGAACTTGTTCGGGCGGACGAACACCGCCTTGCTGCAAATTGATGCCCACAATTTCGATGCCGACGTGGTAGCGATCCAAGATGTTTTGCATGATGGTGCGCACCCGAGGTCCGATTTGGTCACGGTCTTCGGACAAAGCAGCGTCCATCTTCATGCCACCTACCACTTCGCGGACCGCCGTTTCGGCGGCTTGAATCACGGCATCGGTGGGATTTTTGGACTCGAACAAATAAGCCCTGGCATCGGTCAACCGGTATTGCACGGCAAATTTGATTTCAAGGATGTTTTCATCGGCGGTCAACATGGCCGACTCGCGCAGGCCGGTCGCAGAGATGATGTTGTCCCGCCCGATGTCCAAGGACCTGATCTGAGTCACCATCACCACCTCGTGCCGCTGCACGGGCCAAGGCATTCGCCAATTGAAACCAGCACCCACGGTTGAGTGGTAGCGACCAAACTGCGTGATCACGGCTTGTTGGCCCTCTTGCACAATGAAAAACCCCGAGCAAAGCCACAAGACCAGCAACGCGCCCACCCCCACTGCGCCCCAGGCTGAACCTTTGAAACCGGGCATGCCGGGCTCTGTGGGGCCATTGGGCACACCATGGCCACCTGAGCCTGCTTTTTTGCCCCCCAACAGCCGCCCCAATTTTTGATTGAAGTCTCGCCACAATTCCTCCAGGTCCGGAGGGCCTGATTGGGGGCCTTGAGATTTGGTTTCTTCTGGGTGGCCTTGTGGCCCTGAGTGACCATGTTCATGGCGGCCCCAGCGTCCATCATTGAGGTTGAAGACGCCTTGAATGCGTCTCCACCCCTTTTGCAAGTGACTTGTCAGTGTGCTCATGTCGGTGCGTCTGGCTTCAATGTGTCGATTGTGCCCAATTTTCAAGCTGTTCAGGCAAAGCCCTCTCGACCAGGGCTTGTCGCAAAAGGGTTAATCCTTCGCCGCTTTGTGCGCTGACAAAGACCCGCTCAATGGGGGTTTGATCCAGCAAGTAATGATCTCGCAAGTGCAATGGGCGTTGACGATCGCTCAGGGCGTCGAGTTTGTTGAAGACCAACAATTGGGGCACCTGGTCAGCCCCAATTTCTTTCAACACCGACATCACCTGAAGGATTTGCTCAGGATGATCGGGATTGGCGGCATCGACCACATGCAACAACAGTTGAGCTTGGGCCGCCTCTTGCAAAGTGGCTTGAAAGGCCTCGATCAGGCCATGCGGCAAGTCGCGGATGAAGCCCACGGTATCAGACAACGACACCGAACGACCTCGCCCCATGGCATCACCCAAATACAACTGGCGGGTGGTGGTGTCCAAGGTGGCAAACAATTGGTCAGCGGCGTAGGCGCGGGCCTTGACCAAGGCATTGAACAAAGTGGATTTGCCTGCGTTGGTGTAGCCCACCAACGAGATCCCGAAATGGGCATCGCTTTGACGACGTCGACGTTGCGTGTGCCGTTGTCGTTTGACTTGCTCCAGCCGCTCTTTGGTTCGGCGCATGGCCTCGCCAATCATGCGACGGTCCAGCTCAATTTGGGTTTCACCCGGGCCACCACGGGCGCCAATGCCGCCGCGTTGACGCTCGAGGTGTGACCAGCGCCTCACCAAACGGGTGCTGAGGTATTGCAGTCTGGCCAGTTCAACTTGCAACTTGCCCTCGTGGCTGCGTGCACGTTGGGCAAAAATTTCAAGAATGATCAACGTTCGATCGTAGACAGGCAGACCCAATTCACGTTCAAGGTTGCGCTGCTGAGCTGGGCTCAGGGCTTGATCAAACAACACTTCGCGGGCTTCGTGCTGGTCGGCCAAGGCCTTGATTTCTTGCACCTTGCCGCTGCCCACAAACAGTGCGGCATCGGGGGCTTGGCGTTTGCAAGTGATTTTTTGAACCGGATCCAAGCCCGCGGTGCGAGCCAGCTCGGCCAGCTCAGACAAATCATGGTCAAAATGGGGCAAGCCCAGATCGACTCCCACCAACAAAGCCGGTGTGCGTTCAGTGGTTGCGCTGGAAGTCAAGTGGTTTCAGCAGACTCACCAGAGTCGTTGGCAGTGAAATTGACTGCGCGACCAGGCACAATGGTGGAAATGGCATGTTTGTAGACCATTTGAGTCACCGTGTTGCGCAAAAGCACGACATACTGATCAAAAGATTCGATCTGACCTTGTAATTTGATGCCATTGACCAAGTAAATGGACACTGGCACATGTTCTTTGCGCAGCA
Organism: uncultured Limnohabitans sp.; assembly: GCA_963923185.1. Lineage (GTDB taxonomy): Bacteria > Pseudomonadota > Gammaproteobacteria > Burkholderiales > Burkholderiaceae_C > Limnohabitans. The sequence goes on from CAWUNN010000199.1 coordinate 3,567, forward strand.
GATTCAGAAAGGGATCTTGCAGCAATTGGCCTTTGTTGTTCACGATATTCTCCGTGTTCGAGGTGATTTATGACTCAACCATACCACAAACACACCCCCCTTCAGTCGGCATAGGGGTTGTGTGAAGTCTTCATTTCAATGCGAAGAGGCGTGCCTTCTAAATTGAAAGATTTCCTGAAACGACCCTCTAGAAATCTTTTGTATGAATCGGTGATGTGCTCCAGTGAATTGCCATGAATCACAATCACTGGCGGATTCATGCCCCCTTGGTGCGCGTAGCGAGGTTTGGGTCTGAACATGCCAGAGCGCTTGGGGGCCTGAAACTGAACAGCCTCTTGCAGCAAACGCGTCAACACCGGAGTGGACATCTTGCACATGGCGGCCTGATAAGCCGATTGAAGCGATTGCCACAAAGGGCCCAGACCTTGGCGTTTTTTGGCCGAAATCAAATGCAGTCTGGCAAATTTGAGAAACGACAAACGGGTCTCAATGGAGCGCTGCAACAGTTCTCGCTGATATGCGTCCACCGCATCCCACTTGTTGACCGCCAAGACCACCGCTCGACCGCTCTCTAAAATATAGCCCGCGATGTGGGCGTCTTGATCGGTGATGCCTTGGGTGGCGTCAAGCAGCAACAAGACCACATGGGCAGACTCAATGGCTTGCAAGGTTTTGACGACAGAGAATTTTTCGATGGCTTCAAAGACCTTGCCCTTGCGACGCAAGCCTGCGGTGTCAATGAGCTCATACTTTTGACCATTTTTTTCAAACGGCACCTTGATGGCATCACGGGTGGTGCCGGGCATGTCAAACGCCACCAAGCGTTCTTCACCCAACCAAGTGTTGATCAAAGTGGACTTGCCCACATTGGGTCGGCCAGCCACAGCCAATCGGATCACTCCGTCTTCAGTCGGAGCCTCGTCTTCGTCGTCATGGCCCGCAAACAAGGGGTCCAAGGCAGCCTCGAGCATGCCGCGAATACCCTGTCCGTGCGCTGCCGACACCGGCAAGACCTCGCCCAAACCCAACTCATAGAA
>CAWUNN010000200.1:0-4564 GCA_963923185.1 uncultured Limnohabitans sp.
CATTTGGTGGTGCCTTTTGCGGCCGGAGGCGCCAACGATTTGATGGGGCGTGCCGCCGCCGAAGGGGTGGCCAAAGCCCTGGATCAAACCGTGGTGGTGGACAACAAGCCTGGTGCGGGCGGTGCCTTGGGCGCGGCTTGGGTGGCCAAAAGCGCAGCCGACGGCCACACCTTTTTGATCAGCGCAGCCGGCACCCTGTCCAACCCCATGATCAAGTCCAATGTGGGCTACAAAGACGAAGATTTGGTGCCGGTGGCCCTGATTGCCTTGTCACCTTCGATGATTTTGGTGCCGAACTCGGCCCCTTATCAAAACCTGAAAGAGCTGGTGCAGGCCTCGCAAAAAGGCGATGGTTTTCACTTTGCCACCGCAGGCAGCGGCAGCACACCCCACTTTGTGGCCGAAATCTTGAATCAAAAATACGGCGCCAAACTGCAAGTGGTGCCCTACAAAAGTGGCTCTGAGAGCGCTTCAGCCGTGATGGGAGGACAAGTCCAGGCCACATCCGAGGCCAGCATCATCGCCCTGCCCCATGTGCTGCACGATGGCAAATTCAAGGCCTTGGCCAACACCTGGACACAGCGCCTGTCGGTTTATCCACAACTGAGCACAGCCACTGAACAAGGGTTTGCAGAGCTGAAAATCGCCCATTGGGCTGGCGTGCACGCCCCCAAGGGGACACCGGTGGAAGTGTTGGACAAGATGGCCGCCGCCGTCAACCAGGCCATGAAAGACCCTGCCATCTCGCAACGACTGAAAGCCATGGGCATCGAGCCCATGGGGGGCACTCGGGCCGACTTTGTGCGTTTCACACAAGACGAGCGCAAGCGTTTGGGCGAGATCGTGCGCATGGCCCACATGAAAGACAACTGAACATGAACACCACACACAGACTGCGACAGCTGATGGAGCAACGCCAAGGCATCTTGGTGCCCGGTGCTTTCAATGCCTTGTCCGCACGCATCGTGGCCGACTTGGGTTTTCAGGCCCTGTACATCACCGGAGCCGGGGTCACCAACATGAGCCTGGGGCTGCCCGATCTGGCGTTTGTCGGTCTGCAAGAGTTGTGCGAGCACACCACCCGCATCCGAGAGGCCGTCGACTTGCCGTTGATCGTGGACGCCGACACCGGTTTTGGCAACGCCTTGAACACCTACCACAGCGTCCAGAGGCTGGAACGCGCAGGTGCCGACTGCATCCAGATCGAAGACCAGCTGTCGCCCAAACGTTGCGGACACTTTCAAGGCAAAGAGGTCATTGCCACCTCAGAGATGGTGGCCAAAATCCAAGCCGCCTGCGACGCCAGGCGTGGTGACACCTTGATCATGGCCCGCACCGATGCGGCCGCTGTGAACGGCCTGCCCGATGCCATCGAGCGGGCCCAGCGCTACGCCCAAGCCGGCGCTGATGTGCTGTTCATTGAAGCGCCCACATCGGCCGATGCGGTGCGCCAATTGCCCGCCGAGGTCGATGCGCCCTTGCTGATCAACATGGTGATTGGCGGCCAAACGCCCCTGGCCCAAGCCTCTGAATTGGCCCGCATGGGCTATGCATTGGTCTTGTATGCCAATGCGGCCTTGCAAGGGGCGGTGGCAGGCATGCAGCAGGCCCTGGGCCGCCTGAAGCAAGAGGGGCGTCTGGATGAGGACCCCAGGTGGGTGGCCTCGTTTGCCGAGCGTCAGCGTTTGGTCGACAAATCGTTCTGGGATGACCTGGAAAAGCGCTACGTTTGAATCTGAACGCCCGCCTTAGATCTTTGGCTTATAAGAAACCAACTAAAAAATCGTTGTTTGAATCTATGGCGTGCCTATGATGCACCCCATGAATGAATTTGGATTGACTTTTGCGGGCTTGGTGGTCGGCCTGATCGTGGGCCTGACTGGGGTGGGCGGTGGGTCGCTGATGACCCCGATTTTGATCTTCTTTTTTGACATCAAGCCCTACTTGGCGGTCGGCACCGATTTGCTGTTTGCCGCCTTCACCAAAGGCACAGGCACCCTGAACTTGGCCCGCCAAAAGCTGGTGCCATGGCGCGTGGTGATGTCGCTTTGTGCGGGCAGCCTGCCCGCTTGCGGCCTGACGCTTTGGATGTTGCATCACCTGGGACCTGCCGAAGACCATGTGCAGCACCTGATGAAATTCACCCTGGGCTTGGCCTTGCTGTTGACCTCGGCGGCCATGCTGTACAAGGCCATTCGGGGCAAGACCACTCCGAAAATCTTGCCCGAAGACCAGCTGAATCAGGCCATCCAACCCCGCCACCCTTTGCTGCCGGTGCTCTTTGGCGCCGCCATTGGGGTCTTGGTGACCTTGTCATCGGTGGGTGCGGGTGCGGTGGGCGTCTCGGTGTTGATGATGTTGTACCCGCGCTTGCCCATTTCACGCATCGTCGCCAGCGACATCGCCTATGCCGTGCCCTTGACCCTGCTGGCTGGCCTGGGACATGCCAGCATGGGCTCGGTCGATTGGCACATGCTGGCCTATTTGCTGCTGGGCTCGCTGCCTGGCATCTGGCTGGGCTCGCAATTGGTGCACAAAGCCCCTGAGCGTGTCATCCGCTCTGTGCTGTCGGTGCTGTTGGCGTGGGCTGGCAGCAAACTGGTGTGGCTGTGATTCCATGCCTGCCACCAGAAGCAGATACCCTGCAGACTCATAGGGTTTTACAGGCGTGAAGTTGGGGATTGCACGCTGAACAGGCGCCTTGGCCTGTTATAAACTCGCGCCTGTTTCACACAGGAGTCATCATGTCCAGTTACGCATCGTCGCAGCGTCGCCGTTGGGTCATGGCCTTGGGGGCCTTGCCTGCTGTTGCCGGACTGGGCAGCTTGCAAGCCCAGGGCAGCAAGCGTGACCTGAAGATCTCGCATCAGTTCCCCAGCGGCACCGATTTTCGCGACCGCTTGTGTAAAAAATTCGCCGCTGAAGTTGAAAAGGTCACCCAAGGTGCCTTGCACTTTGACGTCTACCCTCAGTCCTCTCTGATGAAGACCAATGCCCAATTCAGCGCCATGCGCAAAGGGGCACTGGACCTGAGTTTTTACCCCATGCCTTATGCCGGTGGCGAAGTGGTCGAAGCCAACATCGGTTTGATGCCTGCCTTGGTCACCAGTTACGAGCAAGGTGCGCGTTGGAAAAAAGCCGAAGTGGGCAAGCTGCTCAATAAAGTCATGGCCGACAAAGGCATTGTGCTGGTGTCCTGGGTCTGGCAGGCCGGTGGGGTGGCCACCAAATCGCGCGCCATCGTGGTGCCCGAGGACGTCAAAGGCGTCAAGGTGCGCGGTGGCAGTCGCGAGTTTGACGCCATGCTCAAAGCCGCTGGGGCCTCGGTGATGACCTCGATCCCCTCCAACGAGGTCTATCAGGCCGTGCAGGCCGGCTCGCTGGAGGCCGCTTACACCTCGTCGGCCAGTTTGATGTCGTTCAAACTGCAAGAGTTGACCAAAAACTTCACCACCGCCCGCAAGCGCACCAACTGGTTCATGCTGGAACCCTTGATGATGTCCAAGTCGGTGTTTGAGAGCCTGCCCAAAGCGCATCAAGAGGCCATCATGGCGGTCGGTGAGCAGATGGAAGCCTTTGGTACCCAAAGCTCAAAAGAAGACGATGTGCGGGCCGCCGAAGTGTTTGGCAAAGCCGGTAACGGCGTCTTTGACATGGACGACGCGGCCATTGAGAAATGGCGTGCCGTTGCCCAAGCCTCTGCTTGGAAGGAATTTGCGGGCCGCAATGAAACCTGTGCCGCCATGATGGCCTCGGCCACCAAACTTTAATTGGCCATCATGAACTCACTCTTGACCCGAATCGAGGCCCTGCTCAGCGCCATCAACCGACTGTTGATCGTGGCTGGATCGGTGGGCCTGATGGTGGCCGCCCTGATCTTGAGCTACAGCGTGGTGGCCCGAGGCCTGTGGGGGGCCGCCACCGAATGGCAAGACGAGGCGTCTTTGTTTTTTCTGGTGGGAGCCATTTTTTTGTGTGTGGCCTATGTGCAAGAAAAACGCGGCCATGTCGGCATTCAGGCCTTTGAACTCTTGTTGGGTGAAGCTGCGCGCCGGGTCCTGCACCGCTGTACCGACTTGATCTCGCTGCTGTTCTTTGCCTTTTTCACGACCAAGTGCTGGGATTTGTTGCACGACGCATGGGTCGATGGCCAGGTCACCAACTCGACCTGGGCCCCCCCTTTGTGGATCCCTTATGTCCTGATGTTTGCCGGCATGGTGCTGCTGTCATTGCAGCTGCTGGTCCAGGTATTGCGTGGCCGCGACGAGTCCATGCCCATCGAGAGAATGCACTGACATGTCGGCACTCAGCATCGGTTTGTTGTTCACAGCCGTCACCCTGGTGGTGATGTTCTCAGGCATGCCCATCGCCTTCTCTTTGGGCGTGGTGTCTTTGCTGTTCATGGTGGGGTTCATGCCACCGGCGTTTTTGGACACCATCGCTCAAAACTTCTTTGAAGAGATGTCCAGCATCACTTTGATGTCGATCAGCCTGTTCATCTTGAAGGGTTCGGCCATTGGCCGATCGCGCGCTGGCAAAGATTTGTACCTGTCTCTTATACACA
>CAWUNN010000201.1:0-4540 GCA_963923185.1 uncultured Limnohabitans sp.
TTTCAAGCAGAAGACGGCATACGAGATAGGAGTCCGTCTCGTGGGCTCGGTGATCGTCAATCAATCCAGTGGGGGCTTCTTCGAGCCCGCTTTGCCTCGCACTTGGGTGCTGGGAATGCAGGCAAAATGGGAGCTATGAGTTCTACACGCATTTCTCTTTTTGGTGTCGGCCTGATGGGCCACGGCATCGCCATCAATCTGGCTCGCAAAGGCCAAGACTTGGTGTTTTTTGATCATTCCGGCAATCAACCGACGGCCGACTTGGTGGCTGCTGGTGCCCGGGGCAGCGATGACGCCCAAGTGCTGGCGCAACATGCCGAGGTGGTGATTTTGTGTGTCACGGGTTCTCCTCAGGTCGAAGCCATCATGTTGGGCGAGCGGGGAGCATTGAAACACCTCAAGCCCGGCACCTTGGTGGTGGACTGCTCGACCTCGATTCCCACTTCCACCGAGCACATTGCGCGTCAGGTGCAAGCGGCCGGCTGTCGTTTCATCGATGCCCCCATGACCCGTTTGCCCAAAGACGCTGCAGCGGGTCGACTGAATTTGTTGGTGGGCGGTGACCGCTCAGATTTCGAGCGTGCCTTGCCCGTGCTGCAGTGTTTTGCTGAAAACATCACCCATGTGGGCGTGGTGGGCGCGGGGCATCGCATGAAGTTGTTGCACAACTACGTGTCGCTTGGTCATGCGCTGTTGATCGCCGAGGCGGCCGCCTGTGCGCGCATCGGTGGCATCGAGCCTCAGGTACTGGTCGATGTGTTGGCCAAAGGCGGTGGGGGTGGGGCGGCCTTGGAGCGCATGCGCAGCCACTTGTTGCAGGGTGACCCGACCGGTTTGCAATTCACCATGGCCAACGCGCTCAAGGATTTGGGTTACTACAACACCATGGCTGAGCAAAGCCACGCAGATCGCACCATTGCACAAGCCGTGGCGCAGACCTTGCAATGGGCCAACCAAGAGGGCAACCCTGGCGATTACGTGCCCCTCATGGTCGAGCGCTTGGTGCAGCGCAAACCCAGCTGAGTTGACTTAGAATACAGGCACGCTCCGGGGTGTGTCTGGCCGTTTGGGCCGGGTGCTGAGATGGAACCACCAAACCCGCGAACTTGAATCGGATCATGCCGACGTAAGAAGAGCCGTCTGCCCGCCTCGGCAGCACCACCTTTTCGGAGCGAGTTGTCAGCCCAAAAGGAATGCCGTGGACCCCATCTTGTTGCAAGACCTGCTGAACTTCATCGAAGGCTCCTCAGCCGACGATGAGGCATTCAATGCCATGGCTCTTCGGCTGTTTCAGCATCAATACCAGCACAACTTGCCGTTTCAAAAGGTGTGTCGGCAGCGCGGGCGTACGCCGCGCACCGTGCGCGATTGGCGTGACATTCCGGCAGTGCCCATTCATGCCTTCAAAGACCTGACCCTCAGCGCGCACCCGGCCCAGCAATGCGAACGGGTGTTCATGACCAGTGGCACGACCCGGGGTGATGTGCGTGGCAAACACCACCACCCGCATTTGCAGGTCTACGACTTGTCGATGCGACTGAATTTTCAGCGCCACATCATGCACAACCCAACACGCATGCGGGTGATGGTGTTTTTCCCGGGCGAAGACCTCATGCCCAACTCGTCGCTGGCCCATTATTTGCAATTGGCACGCACACATTTTGGCAGTGCGGACAGCGACCATTACATCCATGACCAGGGCCTTCAATGGCCGCAAGCCTGTGCGGATTTAGAGCAAGCCTGCGCCCAGCATCAACCGGTGTTGCTGCTGGGGGCCAGCTACAGCTTGGTGCACTTGATGGATGCCATGCGCCAGCAAGGTGTGCGCTTGGTGTTGCCCCAGGGCAGCCGCATCATGGACACGGGTGGCTTCAAAGGACAGTCGCGAGAACTCAGCCCGACTGAGTTTTATCAAGGGCTTTTCGATGCGTTTGGGGTGCCTGCCAGCTGTTGCCAAAACATGTATGGCATGACTGAGCTCAGCACCCAGTTTTATGATGCGGGCCAACACCTGCAACCGGTCATCAAGCGCGGTCCGCATTGGATCAAGACCCGAGTGCTGGATCCATTGACTGGGCAAGAAATGCCAGCCGGCAGCGTCGGTGTGTTGGCCCATACCGATTTGGCCAATTTCAACTCGGTGGTCACCATTTTGACCGAAGACCTGGGACACACCCAAGGCGATGGTTTCGTGTTGCTGGGGCGAGCCCAGGGCGCCCAAGCCAAAGGCTGCTCTTTGGCGGTCGAGCACTTCTTGCAAGCGGCACAAACATGAGCGGCGTGTTTCAAGCGGGTCACTTGCCGGGTCTGTCTTTGTCTGATGTGACCTGGCATGACCTGGGCACCACCCATCCCGATCTGGCTGGGGTTCAGGTGCCGCGCTTGACGCCTGAGCAGGTGCACACCGTGACCTCTGTGGTGCGAGCGCAATCGGCCCAGCATCTGCGCAGCATGCGCTTGTCAGACATCATGGAACGCATTGACCGTGCGGTGTTGAGGTTGCTCGATGAAAGCGATCCGGCCCGACAAACCCTGCAGGCTTGGTTGCCCAAGGTGTGTGGCTTGGATCCCGACATGGTGCGATTGAACCTGAACCGCTACCTCAAAACCTTCAGGGCCTCTCAGTTGCATCGTTTTGTGGCCGAGGACTTGCCCAACCCCAAAGTGCTGGATGAATTCCAGCCCATGGTCAAAGGCGGGTGGGCCATGGCCATGGGGCCTGAACAACTGTTGCACCTGTGGTCGGGCAATGTGCCGGCCTTGCCTCTGTGGAGCCTGGTATGTGGTTTGATGGCCAAAGCCGGCAATGTGGGCAAGTTGGCCAGTGCCGAGCCGATTTTTGCCACGGTCTGGACACAAGTGCTGGTCCAAATTGAACCTCTTTGGCGCGATGCCATGGCCCTGCTGTGGTGGGAAGGGGGCGACACGCTGTTGGAAGCTGCGGCCATGCAACACGCCGACGCTGTCATTGCATACGGAGGAGACGACACCTTGCAGGCTTTGCGTCAGCGCCTGCCAGCCGGTGTGCGCTGGTTGCCGCATGGCCACAAGTTGGGCTTTGGGTTGATCGCGCGTGCCGCCTTGACAGCCAGACACGCCCCAGAATTGGCCCATCTGGCGGCCCAGGATGTGGCTCGCCATGACCAAAGTGGTTGCTATTCACCGCATGTGTTTTATGTGCAGCGCGGCGGTGTGGTGTCTGCATTCGAGTGGGCCGAGCGCATGGCTCAAGCCTTGCAACATCAACACGCACGGCACCCACGCCGCACCCTGGGGGCTGATGAAGCCAGCGCCTTGGGGCAATGGCGACAGCAGATCGAATGGTCGCCTCATCAGCGTCTGTTCGCTGGAGTGGGTGGCGATGTGGCGTTCAGCGATCAGGCCATGCCTCTGAGCCCTGGCCCTGGCATGCGCAGCGTGCAAGTGGTGGCCTTTGATCATTTGGACGAGGTGTTGTCTTGGGTGAGGCCGGCGCGGCGATGGCTTCAGACCGTGGGCTTGGCATGCACGCCTGAAGATTGGCCTGAGTGGTCCCGTCTGTTGGGGCAAGTGGGCGTGACTCGAATCAGTGCGATGGGGGCCATGACCGCCCCAGAGGCCGGTTGGCACCACGATGGCGGCCACAGCTTGCGTGATTTTTTGCGTTGGGTCGAGGTCGAGCAGTCTTTGGGCACTGCCGTTGAAGCCCATGCCCCATACAGCGATTGACGGCCATGCTCAAACGGCTGAACACTTGGCACACCTGGGGCGGTTTGGCTTTGGCCGTGGGTCTGTTGGTCTTGTGGGAATGGAGCGCACGGTGGTTTCAGTGGTCCACCTTGGTGTTGCCCGCACCCAGCCGCGTGGCCTTGGCCTGGTGGCAGGGGTGGGCCCATGGCTTTTTTGTTGCACACGTGCTGCAAACTTGCTTGGAAGTGGTGTGGGGTTGGGTGCTGGGCAGCATGCTGGGCTTTGCTGCGGGGGTGTGTCTGGGTGAGTCAGATCGTTGGCGTCGCCTGCTGATGCCCTATGTGGTGGCCAGCCAGGTCATGCCTAAATTGGCGCTGGCCCCGTTGCTGCTGCTGTGGATGGGCTTTGGTACCGCGCCGTTGGTGGTGATCACCGCCTTGGTGTGTTTTTTCCCTTTGCTTGAAAACACCTTGACCAGTGTGCGCCATGTCGATGCCCAAAGCCTGGATCTGTTTCGCTTGATGCATGCCAGCCGTTGGCAAACCTTGTGGCTGCTCAAGGTGCCCGCCGGATTGCCCGCCATCTTGACGGGCTTGCGCGTCGCTTTGGTGCTGTCGTGGGTCGGCGCCATTGTGGGCGAGTTCATTGGCGCGACCAAGGGATTGGGTGCATTGATCATCGCCACACAAAGCTCGATGGACACGCCTTTGATGTTTGCTGTCTTGATCAACATCACCGCCTTGGGTATTTTGTCGTATCACTTGCTGTTGAAACTTGAGCAGCATTTGTTGCGTCACCGTGAACCCACCACGCGCGAAGAATTCAAAACCCTGGAGTCCTCTTCATGAACCATGCACCGTTTTCTTTTTCA
>CAWUNN010000202.1:0-4540 GCA_963923185.1 uncultured Limnohabitans sp.
TCATCCCGCCGTCGATTGGCTTTGTGATTTTTGGGGTGGCCGCCAATGTGTCGATCTCCAAACTGTTTTTGGCTGGCATTTTTCCAGGATTGATTCTGGGGGCCAGTTTGTGGTTGATGTGGGCTTGGTTTTCCAAACGCGAGAAGCTTGAACCTCCACCGCGCCAATCGACCGCGCAGATCTTCAAAGCCTTGACCGATGCTGGTTGGGCTTTGATGCTGCCTGTGATCATCTTGGTAGGGCTTCGCATGGGGGTGTTCACCCCGACCGAAGCTGCCGTGGTGGCCGCGGTCTACGCGTTGTTTGTCGCCGGCGTCATTTACCGTGAATTGACTTGGCGTCAATTGCTGGATGTGTTGCGCTTGTCTGCCCGAACCAGTGCAGTGGTCATGTTTTTGGTGGCCGCTGCCATGGTCTCGGCCTGGATGATCACCGTGGCCCAACTGCCCGATGAGTTGGTGGGCATGCTGCAACCTTTTTTGGATCGCCCTAAATTGTTGATGGTCATCATCATGATTTTGGTCATGTTGGTGGGGACTGCCATGGACATGACACCGACGATTTTGATCCTCACCCCGGTTTTGATGCCACTGGTCAAGGCGGCTGGTATCGATCCTGTGTATTTTGGTGTGTTGTTCATCATCAACAACTCGATTGGGCTGGTGACCCCGCCAGTGGGCACGGTGCTCAATGTGGTGGCGGGTGTGGGGCGCATGCGCATGGACGACGTGACGCGTGGCGTGATGCCCTTCATGGCGGTGCAATTTGTCGCCATGTTTTTGATGGTGGTTTGGCCTGACTTGGTCATGGTTCCAGCCCGTTGGTTCTATTGATTTTCTAAGGAGACAGTGATGAAGCGTTCATGGATCAAATCGTTTTGGATGGTCAGCATCTGCGCCTGTATTGGACTGGCTCATGCCCAAGACAAAACCATCAAATTTGCAACTCAAAATCCCAAAGGTCACCCGATCGTGGTGGGCATGGAGAAATTCAAAGAGTTGGTCGAGACCCAATCGGCTGGCAAGATCAAAGTCAATTTGTTCCCAGGTGGGGCCTTGGGCAGCGACCAAGCCAATGTGGCGGCTTTGCAGGGTGGCACTTTGGAGATGGTGTCCATGAATTCAGGCATCTTGGCCAATCAGGTCAAAGAATTTGCCATTTTTGATTTCCCCTTCATGTTTGGCAGTGAGGCCGAAGCCGACCATGTGCTCGATGGCGCTTTCGGTCAAAAGATGCATCGCATGCTGGTCGATAAGGGGTTGGTCGGATTGACCTATTTCGAACTGGGTTTTCGCCAGATCACCAACAGCAAACGCCCCATCTCCAAAGTCGAGGATCTTGATGGTTTGAAGTTGCGCGTGATCCCCAACCCCATCAACGTCGACTGGGTCAAAGCCTTGGGTGCCAACCCCACGCCGCTGCCCTTCCCTGAGGTCTATTCGGCCCTGGAGCAAAAGGCCATCGATGGTCAAGAAAACCCAGAATCCGTGATTGCCGCCAACAAGTTCTACGAAGTCCAAAAGCACATCGTCTTGAGCAATCACCAATACAACCCTCAGTCCATTTTGATCAGTAAGAAATTCTGGGATGGTTTGAATGCCGAGCAACAAAAAGTCATCGCCCAAGCTGCCCATGAGGCCGCCAAATACCAACGTGTCCAAGCCCGTGCTGCGGTCGCCACGGCGCAAGAGACTTTGAAGAAAAACGGCATGCAAATCAGCACCTTCAGTCCGGTTGAGCTGTCCAAATTGCGCGATAAGTTGCGCCCAGTCACTGCCAAATATGGGGTGACCGTGGGCCAAGACTTGGTCAAAGAGTTGCAAACTGACTTGGACAAGTTCCGCTCTGGCAGCAAAAAGAAGTGATGGCAAAGGAACAAGCCACATGATCACTGGTCAAACTGAAATCATCGCCCACATCGGCTACCCGACCCACACCTTCAAGTCGCCGATGATCTACAACCCCTATTTTGAAGATGCGGGGATCGCAGCAGTGGTGGTGCCCATGGCTTGTCAGGCCGCTCAGTTTGATCACTTTTTGCCTGCGATCTTCAAGTTGGACAACATCCGAGGTGCCTTGATCACCATGCCCCACAAAGTGAAGGTGGTGGACATGCTCGACGAGGTATCGGCCACGGTGCGCATGGCCGGTTCATGCAATGCGGTCAAAAAAACCCCTGAGGGCCGTTTGGTTGGTGACATGTTTGACGGCATTGGATTTGTGCGTGGCTTGGCCCGAAAGGGCTTTGATTTCAAGGGTCGCAGCGCCCTGGTCATTGGTGCCGGGGGGGTCGGCAGCGCCATTGCGGCTTCTTTGGCTCAGACGGGTTTGGAGACCATCGAATTGTTTGATGTCCACGACGCCATGGCGCGTGCCCTGGCCGATCGATTGCGCGAGCATGTCCCAGGCCTTCAAGTGAAAGTGGGCGGCAACGATCCCGCTTTGCATGACCTGATTGTCAATGCCACCCCTTTGGGCATGCGCGAGGGTGACCCGCATCCCATCGATCTGCAACGCCTGCAAACTCGCCATTGGGTGGCCGAAGTGGTGCTCAGTTCAAAGCCTACACCGCTGATGAGAAAAGCCTCCGAGTTGGGCTGCCCTTTGCAGGTGGGCACCGACATGCTGTTTGAGCAAATTCCAGCTTATCTTGAATATTTTGGCTTGCCCACCACGACCGCCGAACATTTGCGGCAGGTGGCACAATTGGTTTCACCTCAACGGAGTCATGCATGAGCAGTATTGATCGCGAAGGTGTGCCAGAGGCCTCTAACCGACTGGGTTTGGCCGGCATCGAGTTCATCGAGTATGTGACCTCCAAACCGCAAGCCTTGGGGCAAGTCCTTGAGACCATGGGCTTTCACCCGGTGGCGCGGCATCGCTCGCGTGAAGTCATTTTGTACCGCCAAGGCGACATGAATCTGGTGGTCAATGCCCACACCGAAGAGGCCCGTGGCGCTGGTGATCAGCCCTTGTTGTCTGCTGTGGCTTTTCGCGTCACCGATGCCCGCTTGGCGCACCAGCGTTGCCTGCAATGGGGGGCTTGGGGCGTCGAAAGCAGGGTCCAAGCGATGGAATTGCACATCCCCGCCATTCATGGTCCTGGGCGCAGCCGCTTTTATTTTGTCGATCGCTGGCAAGATTTTTCTATATTTGACATCGACTTCAAACCCATTCCTGGCGCCAATCAGCACCCACCGGCTTTGGCCGGCATGGATTACTTTGGCATCGTCCAATACGTGGGCATGGGACGCAGCGCAGACTGGTTGGCTTACTTCGAACACATGTTTGATTTCACCCCCATTGCCGATGACAAGCGCTACGGCATCATGCCCAAAGGCAGGCTCATGCGCAGCCCTGGCGGCCATTTTTTGTGGCAACTGGTCGAGCCCGATCCTGGCCTTGAGCCCGATTGGGTCGAAGCCCAAAACGAATGCTTGCAACGCGTTGGACTGGGGGTGGCTGATGTGGCGAAAGCGGTGGCCACACTCAAATCCAGGGGCATCGAGTTTGTCGAATCTGAGCGTTTGCATCCAGAGGATCGGGGTGCTTTGACACGCAATTTGCTCGGCTCGGTTGCGTTCGAACTGGTCCATCGCTGAAAGGCTTGCGGCATGAACACCATCAGCGGGTTCGGCATGGACACCATCACCCTGAATGGCAGCTTGAGCGCCAAATTGCAAGCCATGCGAGATGCTGGCTTTGAGCAAGTCATGCTCATGGCTCGTGATTTGGTCAGCCACCCAGGTGGCGTACCGGCTGCCGTGAACACCTTGCGCGAAAGTGGTTTGCGACCCACGGGCTTTCAGGTGTTGCGCGATTTTGAAGGCCTCAGCGGTCATTTGCACGAGTACAAGGTCGACATTGCCAAGGCCATGCTGCAAATGTGTGCAGCCACCGGTGCTCGCACCTTGCTGGCCTGCTCATCCTCCTTGCGCCATGCCAGCCAAGACCCAGAGCACATCGTGGCCGATCTGCGCAAATTGGCCATGCTGGCTTTGCCCTTGGGCATTCGGGTGGCTTACGAGGCACTGTCTTGGGGTCGACAAGTCAACGAAACCGAAGTGGCTTACGATTTGATTTGCCGCGCTGACTGTCCCAACTTGGGCATTGGTTTGGATTCTTTTCATCTGCTGGCCGCTCAAACCCCCACCAGCATCATCGATGAGTTGGACCCCGAACGCATTTTTTTGGTTCAGCTCTCTGACTTCATGTGGCAAGAAACCCCCACCTTCGAAGAGCGCATGAACACCGCCCGAACCTACCGTGTTTTCCCTGGTGAGGGCGTGCACACCGAACAAGTGGCCGACATGGTCATTCGCCTCGATCGCTTGGGCTATGCCGGCGACTACAGCTTTGAAGTCTTCAACGACGACTACCAGCAACTGCCCCTCGAACTGGTGGCCCAACGCGCCCGCAAAAGCGCTTGGTGGCTGGGCCAAGAAGTCCTGCAGCGCCCCGTCCCCCTCCCCAAAATTTAATTGGGGTCAGACCCCAATTAAATGTATCCATTTCGCAACGAAAAATGGGGGTCTGACCC
>CAWUNN010000203.1:0-4534 GCA_963923185.1 uncultured Limnohabitans sp.
AGAGTAGATCGTCGGCAGCGTCAGATGTGTATAAGAGACAGGTGCCACCCAAGGGGTGACTTTGATCAGCTTGGACGAAGGCGCCAAGCTCAGTGGTTTGCAGCGCATCGTTGAAAACGATGCCAATGAATCCGAAGCCGATGTGGCGGGTGACTCCGTCGCCGATGCATCGCCCGAGGACCAATGAGGCATGGAATCACGCGCCTGGAATTTTTCTGCTGGACCTGCAGCCATGCCGCTGGAGGTCTTGCAACGTGCCGCTGCCGAGATGACCAATTGGCACGGCAGTGGCATGGGCGTGATGGAGATGAGTCACCGCGGCAAAGAATTCATCGGTATTTATGAGCAGGCCGAGGCCGATCTGCGCGAACTGCTGGCGGTCCCCTCTTCTTTTAAAATTCTGTTCATGCAAGGCGGGGGCATTGCCGAGAACGCCATCGTGCCTTTGAACCTGAGTCGTGGGACCCCAATCGACTTTGTGGTCACAGGATCTTGGAGCGAAAAATCACTGCTTGAAGCGCAACGCTACGCCCCAACCCATGTGGCCGCCAGCACCGCGTTGGATGGCTTCAAACACTTTCCTGAGCCATCAAGTTGGAAGTTATCGAATCAAGCCAGCTACGTGCATGTGTGCACCAACGAGACCATCCATGGGGTCGAGTGCCATCAATTGCCCGACCTGAAAGCTTTGGGATCCGATGCGCCTTTGGTGATCGACTTCTCTTCCCATGTGCTGTCTCGAGCGGTCGATTGGTCCAAAGTAGGCTTGGCATTTGGCGGCGCCCAAAAGAACATTGGCCCGGCGGGTGTGACTTTGGTGGTGGTGCGCGAAGATTTGCTGGGTCACGCCCTGCCCATCTGCCCCAGTGCATTTGACTATGCCAAGGTGGCCAAGAGCGACTCGATGTTCAACACACCACCCACCTACGGCATCTACATGGCAGGTTTGACTTTTCAATGGCTCAAAGCACATGGCGGAGTGGCCGAGATCGAACGGCGCAATGCGGCCAAAGCCCGTTTGCTGTACGACTTCATTGACGCCTCTGGCCTGTACATGAACCCTGTGAACAAGGCCGATCGCTCGCGCATGAATGTGCCTTTCTTTCTGCGTGATGAGTCTTTGAACGATGCATTTTTAAGCGCCGCCAAAGCCCGTGGGTTGTTGCAACTCAAGGGACACAAATCGGTGGGCGGTATGCGAGCCAGCATCTACAACGCCATCCCCCTGGAGGGCGTTCAAGCGTTGGTCGATTTCATGCGCGACTTTGAACAAAAGGCCTGATGATGAGCCATACACCCATTCAGTCAGAAGCCCTGGCCTCGCTGCGTATCAAGATCGATCAGCTCGATCAACAATTGCTGAGCATGCTCAACCAACGTGCCCAGCTGGCACAAGAAGTGGGCGATATCAAGCGCGCCGAAGGCTCACCCTTTTTCAGGCCCGACCGAGTGGCCCAAGTGATTCAAAAAATCACCCAAAGCAACCCGGGTCCGTTGCACAACGAACATGTGGCCGCCGTATGGCGCGAGATCATGTCGGCTTGCCTGGCCCTGGAGTCGCCCCAACGCGTGGCCGTGCTGGGGCCGCAAGGCACATTTTGCGAACAAGCCGCGCTGGAGTTTTTTGGCAGTGCGGCAGAGCTGAATTACTGCGCCAATTTCGACGAGGTGTTTCATGCCACGTCCGCCGGCACCGCCCAGTACGGTGTGGTGGGCATGGAAAACTCGACCGAAGGCGTGGTCGCGCGCTCACTCGATTTGTTTTTGCGCTCACCCGTGCATGTGGTGGGCGAAGTCAGCTTGCTGGTGCGTCACAACTTGATGCGCACCCGCAATGAGATGCAAGGCATAGAAGTGGTGTTGGCTCACCCTCAGGCCTTGGCACAGTGCCAAGGCTGGCTCAGCACGCACCTGCCCCAGGCCGAGCGTCGTGCGGTCAGCAGCAATGCCGAAGGTGCCCGACTGGCCGCCACCAACCCCAATTGGGCGGGCATTGCCAGCGAGCGCGCTGCGGCTCAATTTGGTTTGCACACGGTGGCCCATGCGATTCAAGACGAGGCCTACAACCGCACCCGTTTTGCGGTGATCTGTCTGCCCCAAACCATGGCCACCCCACCGGCCACAGGCAAAGACTGCACCAGCTTGGTGGTGTCTGTGCCCAACCGACCTGGGGCCGTGCACGATTTGCTGGTGCCGTTGAAAAACCACGGTGTCTCGATGACGCGTTTTGAGTCTCGACCCGCCAAATCTGGCCAGTGGGAATATTATTTTTACATCGACATTCAGGGGCACATCACCGATGCGCCCGTGGTGGCTGCATTGAAAGAACTGCAAAGCCTGTGTGCTTTTTACAAGGTGCTGGGCTCTTACCCAGTCTCTGATTGAGTGCTCGAATGTCCACCCCTTTGATTGAACGCTTGGCCGTCATCGGCTGTGGCCTGATGGGCGGCTCTTTTGCCAAAGCCTTGCGACAGCGTGGCTTGGTCTCGCACATCAGTGGCTACAGCACAAAAGCCGCCACACGCGAGCTGGCTTTGTCGATGGGCGTCATCGATCAGGCTTGCGACAGCATCGCACAGGCTGTAGAAAACGCCGATGTGGTGTTGCTGTCGGTGCCCGTGCAAGCCAGCACCGATGCTTTGCGCGCCATGGCCGTGCACCTGAGCGATCACGTGCTGCTGATGGATGTCGGATCAACCAAATCAGATGTGATTGCGGCAGCCCAAGCCACCTTGGGTGGCGCTTTGTCACGTTTTGTCCCAGCTCATCCCATTGCAGGCAAAGAGGTGGCCGGCGTGCAACATGCCGACGGCGACTTGTATGTGAATCGGCAGGTGTTTTTGACCCCTTTGCCAGAAACCGACCCCAGTTTGACCGCAAGGGCCCACGCCCTGTGGCAGGCCGTGGGCTCCAAGGTGGGCACCTTATCCCCGCAAATGCATGACCAGACCTTTGCGGCGGTCAGTCACTTGCCTCACTTGCTGGCCTTTGCTTACATCAATGGTTTGGCTGGACAAGAAAACGGCGAGCGCATCTTGTCCATGGCAGGTCCTGGTTTCAAAGATTTTTCCCGCATCGCAGCCAGCGATCCCACCGTCTGGCGTGACATCTTGCTGGCCAACCAAAAGCAGGTGCTGGACCAGTTGGCCCTCACCCAACAAGCCCTGAATGAACTGATCAATGCCATGCAAAATGGGGACGGTCCTCGATTGAGCCAATTGATTGAATCTTCTCGACTGACGCGCAGCACCTGGCGCATGGCTGGCGAAACAGGGCAGGACTGAGCGCCATGTTTGCCACCGAATTTTTGGATCTGCCCCCACTGATGTCTGCCCAAGGTGAGGTGACTCTGCCCGGCTCTAAAAGCATCTCCAATCGAGTCTTGTTGTTGTCTGCCTTGTGTCAAGGCACAACCGTGGTGCGCGATCTGTTGGACTCTGATGACACCCGCGTCATGTTGCAAGCGCTCAAGCAATTGGGATGTGGCCTCGAGATGGACGGCACCACCGTCACGGTCACAGGTTTGGGTGGGCGTTGGCCCTCTGATCAAGCTTTGGATTTCTTCATGGGCAACGCCGGAACAGCCATGCGGCCCTTGACCGCGGCCTTGGCCGTGATGGGTGGCGAGTTCACCTTGAGTGGGGTGCCTCGCATGCACGAGCGCCCCATTGGTGATTTGGTCGATGCGCTCAGGGCCTTGGGTTGTCAGATCGAGTACTTGGGGCAAAACGGCTACCCACCTTTGCGGATTGGACGGCCCACAGTGCGCATCGATGCACCGATTCCAGTTCGAGGCGATGTGTCCAGCCAATTTTTAACCGCTTTGTTGATGGCTTTGCCGCTGGCCGCGCAGCATCAAGACATCGCCATCGAAGTGGTGGGCGAGCTGATCTCAAAGCCCTACATCGAGATCACGCTGAATTTGCTTGAGCGCTTTGGCATCAAAGTGCAACGCACGGCTTGGTCGAGGTTTGTCATTCCAGCAGGCAGTCGCTACCAGTCACCGGGCGAGATCCACATCGAGGCCGATGCCTCTTCGGCCAGTTATTTCATCGCTTTGGGTGCCATCAGCGCTGGCCCAGGGGTGCGCATCAACGGTGTGGGTGCAGATTCGATCCAAGGCGACATCCGGTTTGTGGACGCGGCCAAAGCCATGGGTGCGCAAATTGAAAGCGGACCCAACTGGCTGCACATCCGACGCGGGTCTTGGCCGTTGCGTGGCCTCATGCTCAATGGCAACCACATCCCAGACGCCGCCATGACGCTGGCGGTGATGGCTTTGTACGCCGATGGGCCCACCACCTTGAGCGACATCGGCAGTTGGCGGGTGAAAGAAACCGATCGCATCAGCGCCATGGCCACCGAATGCCGCAAACTGGGCGCCACCGTCGAAGAGGGCCCCGACTGGATCAAGGTCCACCCGCTGTCAGCAGGCCAATGGCAACATGCCAGCATCCACACTTACGACGACCACCGGGTGGCCATGTGCTTCTCACTGGCGGCATTCAACCCAGATGGGGTCACGGTGCGCATC
>CAWUNN010000204.1:0-4519 GCA_963923185.1 uncultured Limnohabitans sp.
TCTTTTTCACGCCGCCACTGGTTGAGTGCCAGCTCGGCATGTCTGACTGCCCTGGCGATGCCACAGGCTTGGGCCCAAACGCCTTTGAAGAAGGTGTCTTTGGCCTTGTGGGGCAAACCCATCAGCGAAATCACGCATTTGCTGGCCGAAGAAGACATGGGATTTTTTAAAAAGCAAGGCCTAGATTTGCAATTGCTGCCGGGTGCGGGCGGGGGCGACGCGATTCGCAACCTGATGGGCGGGCAAGCCGACATCGCCTTCACCGATCCACCTTCTTTGTTTGCTGCGCTGGACAAAGGCGAAAAATTGCGCGTCATTTATGACATCTATCCGCAAAACATTTTCAATGTCGTCAGCCTCAAAAGTTCAGGCATCACCAAACCGGCCGACCTCAAAGGTAAAAAAATTGGTGTTTACAGTTTGGCCAGTGGCACTCGACTCAATTTACAGCTGCTCTTGGCCCAGGCGGGTTTGAAGGAAAGCGACGTCGAGTTGGTGGTCACAGGATTGTTGAATTTTTCGCCCTTGATGCAAGGGCAAGTGGACGCCACCGCGGCCACCGACACCGGATTGGCGGTGGCGCGCTTCAGGGGCTTGAAAGATTTCAATGTGATGGAGGTGGGTCGATGGGTGCCCATGAGCAGCGATGTGTTGGTGGTGCGTGAAGACACCTACCGCCAGCAAAAAGACAGCTTGCGTGCGTTCATCAAAGCTTGGCGCGACAGCGCCCAGTGGATGATCAGTCAACCCGAACAGGCGGCCCTGACTGCACAAAAGAAAGCCATTGATGGCCAAAACCTGGAACTCAATCGAGAAATCATCCGCTTGCGCAACCTCTCTGCGGTCTCGCCTTTGACCCAGCGCCAAGGATTGGGGGCCATTGACACGGATGCTTTGCAAAAGGGTGCCCAGGCCTTTCAGTCGGTGGGGCTGATCGCAAAGGTACCAGACATGCGCGCGGTGGTGGCCACCGATTTGCTGCCATGAACATCCCAGCCCATCGCCGCGACGACTTTGCTGGCCGTGTGGTGCTGGTCACAGGCGCCAGTGGTGGCATTGGCTCGGCCATTGCACTGGCTTTTGCTGCCCGTGGCGCATCGGTGGTGGTGCATCACCATTTGGGACAAGCGCGCGCGCAGCAGGTGGTGAAGCGCTGTCAAGACGCAGGCGGTGACGCGGTGGCCTTGGCAGCCGATTTGACCGACTTGCAACAGATGAGCCAGATGGTCGATCACATCCAAAGCGAGATGGGTGCTTTGGATGTGCTGGTGCACAACGCATTTGCTCCCTATCGTTTTGACCCTGACCACAGGCGGCGCTTTTGGGAGCTGGGTTGGAGCGATGTTCAGGCGCAAATCGATGGGTCGGTGAAAGCCTGCTTTGAGTTGACCCAGGCCTGTTTGCCGCTGATGCGTGGCCGCAGCGCTGCCAACCTGGTGTTCATGGCCTCAGATCTGGTCACGCGACCCACCATTGCCTATGCCGACTACGCCACGGCCAAGTCGGCCTTGGTGGGCATGGCGCGTCAAATGGCGGCCGATCTGGGACCCCTGGGGCTGCGCGTGAACTGTGTGGCGCCAGGCCTGGTGCAAGGCACCCGTGCCAGTGACCACACGCCTGAATCAGTACGTGAGCAAATCTTGCGTCAAACCCCCCTGGGTCGCATTGCAACCCCCGCCGATGTGGCGGGCGCAGTCATGATGTTGGCCAGCCCTGATGCCGCCTTCATCACCGGCCAGTTGCTGCATGTCGATGGGGGCCTGGTGATGAACTGAGTCGGTGCTCAGTCGATTTGGGCGCCTGAGGTCTTGACCACCTCGGCCCATGTGGCCAGGTCCGCTTTGAGCATGGCGGCGAATTGTTCAGGTTGGCGGGCCAACGGGTCAGCTCCTTGCGCGGCAAACTTTTCAATCACGTCTTTGTGGCGCAACAACTCGTTCACATCCTGATTGATTTTCCGCACCACACCCGCTGGTGTGGCACCCGGTGCAAACAGACCGAACCAGGGCGAGACATCCAAGTTCTTCAAGCCCGATTCGGCCAGCGTCGGAATTTGATTGAATTTGCCAGAGCGATGAGAGCTGGTCACCGCAATCCCACGCAATGTGCCATTTCGCAACGACCCAGCGACCGAAGGCAGGCTGGTGAACACCATGTTGATTTGCCCACCCATCAAGTCTTGCATGGCCGGTGCGGCGCCCTTGTAAGGCACATGGGTGAGTTGGGTGCCCGTGTTCATGTTGAACATCACCCCGAGCAAATGGTTCACCGAGCCGTTGCCCGCCGATCCGAAGGTCAGGGGGTTTTTGCGGCCTTGCTCGATCAATTCGGCCACCGATTTGAAAGGCGCATCGGGGCGTGCCACCAACACAAAGGGCAGGGTGGCCATGGTGGCCACTGGGGCAAAGTCTTTGACCGGATCAAACGGCAGCTTTTTGTACAACGAAGGGTTGATGGCGTGTGAGCCCGCGTAGCTCATCAACAAGGTGTGACCATCGGGGGCAGCTTGGGCCACCGCCTCCATGCCGACGTTGCCACCTGCGCCAGCACGGTTTTCAACCACCACCGATTGGCCCCATTTTTCAGATAATTTTTGCGCCATGATGCGCGCCAACGCATCAGAGGCACCGCCCGGCGTTTGCGGCACGACAATGCGCACCGGCTTGCTTGGAAAATGATCTTGAGACCAGGCCAACGGGGTCAGCAAGCAGCAGGCCCACAGGCCCAAAAGGACAACACAACGGCGATTCACGTCAATCAACTCCAGTTCGACACGAGTATAAATTTGAATGTCAAGCTCGGACTCTGCCCGCCCAAGCAGTCCCGGGATTGACTGTGGTCTTTGCATTCGAGACCGCTCGATGTGAAAATCAGCACATGAAAGTTCAAAAAATCGCAGGCTCTTTAGGGGCTGAAATTTCGGATGTGGACCTCTCCAAAGGCATCAGCGCCACATTGGCGCAGGACATTCGATCGGTCTTTTTGGAGCATCTGGTCATTTTTTTCAGAGATCAACAACTCAATACCTCGCAGTTTGTCGACTTTGCGCACGCCATGGGCGAACCGGTGGAGTACCCCTTTGTCAAAGGGCTCGATGATTTTCCCAAGGTGATCGAGGTGAAAAAACTGGAGCACGAGCGCCACAATTTTGGTGGCATCTGGCACTCGGACACCACTTACCTGCCTCAACCTCCCATGGGCTCGATGTTGTACGCCCAAGTGCTGCCCCCCTATGGTGGCGATACTTTGTTTGCCAACCAGTACCAGGCCTATGAAGAGCTGAGCGACACCCTGAAACACCTGCTCAGCGGATTGAGGGGTGTCTCCAGTTCGGCCAAAGCCGATGTGTCCAAAACCCGCGAAGATCGACTGAAAACCGACGCCAAAGGGGCTTCCCCTGAAAGCATCGAATCGATCCACCCGATCGTGCGCACCCATCCCGAGACTGGGCGCAAGGCCTTGTATGTCAACATCGCCCACACATCAGGCATTGAGGGCATGAAGATGGATGAGAGTGCGCCCATTTTGAACTACTTGTTTCAACACCAGGTCAAGCCTGAGTTCACCTGTCGCTTTCAATGGCGGCCGGGCTCGCTGGCCTTTTGGGACAACCGTTGCGCGCAGCACAATCCAGTCAATGATTACCACGGTCACAGGCGCATCTTGCACCGCATCACTTTGGCGGGCGATACCCCGATTTGATGCGATCAGACCGCCGGGGCCACACTGGCACCTTGGATGCCGTGTCGATGCATGGACTCGTTGACAAAGCCTGAGGTTTTCATGTCTTCGACAAAGCGTGCCAATGCGGCCCGTGCGGCCTCACCACGCGAGGATGGCACCCCCATGGCCTGCTGGATCACCATGAAGCGACCGGGCAGCAAACGGTATCCGCTGTAGCGCAGCATGTCCGCTTCGAGTTGCTGCTTCACGCCTGCAGCCACCTCGAGCATTTGTTGCACAAACACGTCGACCACGGTGGGTGACGAGGGTGCGCGCACCAGTTCGGCGGCTTTGATTTCCCGCGACAAATACAAGTCATAGGCACTGCCTTGTCCGACGGCGATGCGAATTCCCTTTTGATCCACGTCTTCGTTGCGTTGCAAGGGCGAGTGTTGCGGCACCATGTAACTGCCTTCAATCAAGATGTAGGGGGCCGTGAAGCCAATGCCATCGCTTCGCAACGGATCGATGGCAAAAAAACCAATGTCGGCCTTTTCTTCGCGCACGGTTTGCACCGATGCAGCCGCTGTGGTTTGGACCACCAGCTCGATGCCCACGTTCAAACGGCGCGCCCATTCGGTGGCCAAATCGACCGACACGCCCTTGGCCCCTTGTGGGTGGTTGGGGTCTTTGGAGGCCAAAATCGGATTGCCCAAGTTGATCGAAGCACGCAAAACGCCGGTGGGCGCGAAGGCTGAACGCAAGGGCTGGAGGTCGGTGGTCATGCTCACATGTTATCAAGGGTTTTCACGGGGCAAATGCGGTTTTTAAATTGTATACACTTTACCCCACAGCA
>CAWUNN010000205.1:0-4491 GCA_963923185.1 uncultured Limnohabitans sp.
AGCCGTGGAGCAAGGCAGTGCAGCCAAGCCTGTGGCACAAGGGCATCGGCCGGTGCATTTTGGACGGCAATGGCATGACACACCCGTGTTTGACCGCGCTGTTTTGCAACCCGGCATGACTTTGGATGGCCCTGCCATCATTGAACAAAGCGACACCACCACGGTCATCGAGCCCGACATGACCTTGCGTGTCGATGAACATGGCAACTTGCTTGTGAAGGTGAAGTGAATGGATCCAGTGACCTTGGCCGTGGTTCGCGGCAGCTTGGAACAAATCGCAGACGAGATGGATTTGCATCTGATCCATGCCGCCATCTCGCCCATCATTTCCGAAACCAACGATTGCGCCAATGGCATCTTTCATCCGGTGACAGGTGAAACCATTGCGCAGGGGCGCTATGGCCTGCCGGTGTTTTTGGCATACATGCAATTCGCTGTTCAAAAAGTGATTGAACTGGCGCAAGCCGACGGCGGTTTCAAGCCGGGTGACATGTGGATCATGAATGACACCTACCTGGGCGGCAGTCATTTGCAAGATGTGCAATTGATTGCGCCGGTCTTTGCCGATGGTGAATTGTTTGCCGTCATGGCCACCACGGGCCACTGGATGGACATTGGTGGCAACGTGCCAGGTGGCTGGGGGCCGCGAGCCACCGAGATCCACCAAGAGGGCATTGTGATTCCTCCGGTCAAGCTGTACGAGCAAGGGCGCCTGAACCATGCCTTGGTGGCCATGTTCAAAGCCAATGTGCGCTTGCCAGATGACATTGCAGGTGACTTGGCGGCCATGAGCAACGTGTTCAGCGTGGGCTCCAGAGGCATAGAGACCTTGGTCAAGCGCTATGGCCGCACCGTGCTCAGCGAATGCTTGGGTGAGATGATTGCTTACTCTGAGCGGCAGATGCGATCGTACATTGCCGAGTTGCCGGATGGCGAGTATGCGTTTGAAGATGCCATCGACAACGATGGGTTGGACGACCGCCCGCTGCCAGTCAAATTGAAGGTGACGGTCAAGGGCGATCAAATGCATTTTGACTTCACTGGCACTGCCCCGACGGCGCGTGGCCCCATGAACATGTCGCGCAACACAACCGTGTCATCGTGCTTTGTGGCGATCAAGCATTTGTTTCCCGATGTGCCGGTCAATGGGGGCACATTCAGGCCCATCACCATCGATGTGCCCAGCCACACCGTGTTGTCTGCCCAGTACCCAGCCCCTTGTGGTGGCTATTTAGAGCCCATGGGGCGGGTGATTGATGTCGTCTTTGGGGCCTTGTCGCAAGTCATGCCACAGCGCACGCCAGCGGCCTTCTTTGGCACCATTGGCGTGGTGGCCATCAGTGGCACCCACCCCAAGCGGCGCAATTACTTCGTGGGTGTTTTTCCTTACCCCGGGGGCTATGGGGCCACCCGCGCCAGCGATGGCTTGGTCAATGGCACACCGCCGCAATCGATGGCGAACTTCATGTCGCTAGAGATGTCCGAGCATCGCTTCCCGTTGCGTTTTGATCATTACCGCTTGCGCGAAGACTCATCAGGTGCGGGGCAACACCGAGGCGGCTGCGGCACCGAATATGGCTTCACCGTTTGGAGTGACACCACGGTGTCGGTGCTGGGCGACCGCGCCGATCATGCGCCGTTTGGCATTTGTGGTGGTCAATCGGCCAAAGCCAACGAGGTGACCTTTGTCACGGGGGGTGAAACCTGGCATCCACCTGCTCGCAGCAAGCAAGACAAACAGACCTTGGCCGCCGGTGACGCCTTGCGTGCATGTTCGCCTGGTGGAGGCGGCTATGGCGATCCCTTGAAACGCGATGTCGCCGCCGTCGAGCGCGATCTGAATTTGGGCTACATCAGCCGCGAGAGTGCCGAACAGATTTACGGCGTGGTGGTCGCCGATGCTCAAAGCTTGGTCAAGGGGCACACCCTCTACCGGTTGGATGGGCCGGCCACCGAACAACGTCGTCGCAGCTTGGCTGCGGCTTGATCCATACAACAACAGGAGAACCTTTGATGTCTTCCCATGTGAACTCGGCTGGTAGTTGGGAGTTGCCCGAGGAATTGCGCATGATGCGCGACACCCTGCGCCGCTTCATGGCCGAAGAAGTGCGTCCGGCAGAGGACCAATTGCCGCACGATGCCTACACCTTAGAGCCCGAACCCTTGAAGGCTTTGCAAGCCAAGGCCCGCTCGGTCGGTCTGTGGTTGTTTGAAACCCCCGAGGAGCACGGTGGGGCAGGCCTGAGTTTGTTGGGCCAATGCGTGGCCGCTGAAGAAGCTTCCAAATGTCGCATGGGCATGTACATCGCAGGGGCCGGTGCATTTGGTTTTGATCCACCCAATGTGATTTGGAAGGGCACCGAACACCAACAGCGCTTTGCACGCCAAGACGTGGCCAATGGAACCAAAGCGTTTGTCGCCATCAGCGAGCCCAGCGGCGGTTCTGACCCCGGGCGTTCGATCCAAACCCGAGCCGTTCGCAAAAGCGATCGTTATATCATCAATGGCACCAAGATTTGGATCTCGGGTGCGGGCATGGCCAATTGGGGCATTGTGTTCGCCCGCACCGGCGACACACCGGGGCGCGGTGGCATCACCAGCTTTGTGGTCGATAAAAGCCGACCCGGCATACGACTGTCCAAGATTCCAGTGATCCGCTCGTACTCACCCTACGAGGTGCATTTTGAAGACTACGAAGTACCCATCGAAGACCGATTGGGTGAAGAAGGCCAAGGCTTTGCATTGGCCGAGGATTGGTTGATCCATGCCCGTCCTCCTTATGCGGCGGCCACCATTGGTATTGCCCAGGCCGCATTGGACATTGCCATTGAATGGGTGCGACAGCGCAAAACCTTTGGTCAGTACCTGGCTGATCGCCAGGCCATGCAGTGGATGATCGCTGACTCTGAAATCGAATTGCGTGCCGCTCGTTTGATGGTGTATCAGGCGGCTTGGAATGCCGACATGGGGCGAGACATCAAGGTCGATGCCTCGGCTTGCAAGGTGTATGGCACCGAGGTGGCGGGTCGAGTGATCGACCGATGCATTCAGATGCTGGGCGGCATGGGTGTGGCGCAAGAATTACCGCTTGAGCGTTGGTACCGCGAGGCCCGCATTCGACGCATTGGCGAAGGCCCCTCAGAGGTCCACCGCATGGTGGTGGCGCGTTCGATTCTTGGCTCTAAAAGGGATTGACATCATGGCTCTTGATTTTGAAGTTTCAGACGACGGCATCGCCCTCATCACCCTGAACCGTCCAGAGCGTTTGAACGCCATGGATGCCGAACACTATCAACTGCTCTCGCAGGCATGGTGCCGGGTGCGCGACGACTCGCAAATCAGGGTGGCCATCATCACGGGTGCGGGTGATCGGGCCTTCACCACGGGCGCCGACATCAAAAGCTTTTTGACCGCGCCGCCCAGCTTGTCAGAGATGTGGTTGACCCAGCGCGATCAATTGCTCAACCGAGGCCTTGAGGTCTGGAAGCCCGTGATTGCCGCTGTCAACGGCTTGTGCTTGGGCGGTGGCATGACTTTGTTGCTGGCCACCGACATTCGAATTGCCGCCCAGCACGCCACCTTCAGCTTGGCTGAGGTCAAGCGCGGCATCATTCCGGGCAATGGGGGCACTCAGCGGGTGCTGCAACAAGTGCCTTACGCCATTGGCATGGAAATGTTGATGACCGGTGAGGGCATCAGCGCCGACAAGGCTGAACGCCATGGTCTGATCAATCAGGTGGTCGAGCGCGATCAATTGATGGACACGGCATACCAGTACGCCCGCAAAATTGCAGCCAATGCGCCGCTGGCGGTGCAAGCGGCCAAAGAACTGGCGATTCGATCGCGTGACACCGACTTGAATACGGGCTTGCGCATAGAGGCCCTGATCAACCGCATCTTGATGGCCACCGAAGACGCCAAAGAAGGGCCAGCGGCATTTGCCGAAAAACGAGCGCCCAAGTTCAAAGGGGCATGAGATGAGTCAAACGCTGCCCTTGCATGGCATCACCGTGGTCGATCTGGGACAGATCTACAACGGGCCTTATTGCAGTTTTTTGCTTGCCATGGCCGGTGCTCGTGTCATCAAGATCGAAAACCCCGGTGGCGAGCATTTGCGCAAGCGCAGTGTCGTGGCCGGTGCGGCATTGCCGTTTGCCATGCTGAACTCGAACAAGTCCATGGTCACCTTGAATCTCAAGACCGATCGAGGACGTCAGTTGTTGCGCGAGATGGTTCAGCGCTCGGACATCTTGGTGGAAAACTTTGCCCCTGGGGTGATGGAGCGCTTGGGTTTGGGTTTTGAAGATCTGCTCAAGGTCAATCCGCGTTTGGTGTATGGTGCAGGCTCTGGTTATGGCCGATCGGGCCCGAAGAAAGACTTTCCGGCCATGGACCTGACGGTGCAGGCCATGTCGGGCATCATGAATGTGACGGGATTTGCTGATCGACCCCCCGTCAAGGCCGGTCCTGCCATGGGTGACTTCATGGGAG
>CAWUNN010000206.1:0-4490 GCA_963923185.1 uncultured Limnohabitans sp.
GTAAAAGGGCACGTTGGTGACCATGGTCAAACCGCTGAGCAAACAAATGGCAAAGACGTACCAACGGACATCGACTGGCGCGACCTGCAGATCCGTCATCACCCACACAAAACCCATGACCAAGGCAGCAGCGGCAGGTGAAGGCAGGCCCTGAAAGTAACGCTTGTCCACCACCGAGGTGTTGACATTGAAACGGGCCAGACGCAAGGCCGCACAAGCGCAATACACGAATGCAGCAATCCAACCCCAGCGCCCCAAACCACGCAAGGCCCACTCGTAGGCGATCAGGGCCGGCGCTGCTCCAAATGAGACCATGTCAGACAAAGAGTCCATCTGCTCCCCAAAAGCGCTTTGGGTATGGGTCATGCGTGCCACCCGGCCATCAAGGCTGTCGAGCACCATGGCCCAAAACACGCCCACTGCGGCCAAGTCAAAGCGCTCATTCATGGCCATGACAATGGCGTAAAAACCACCGAACAGCGCCGCCAAGGTGAACAGGTTGGGCAGCACATAGATGCCCTTGCGTGGCTTGCGCGTCGCCTCAGGGTGATCAGGGTCGTTTTGCATTGATGTCATGTGCCTATTGTAGTGCCGCCTCCCCAAAAAAAAGGCGCCCCTCAGGGCGCCGACTGTCCAGCCATGGAACAGCATCAGTTGCGTGATTTGTCCACCAGTTTGTTTTTGGCGATCCAGGGCATCATGGCACGCAGCTGGCCACCCACCACTTCGATCGAATGGTCAGCGGTCAAACGACGGCGGGCCGTCATGCTGGGGTAATTCAAGCGTCCTTCTTGGATGAACATCTTGGCGTATTCACCGTTTTGGATGCGCTTGAGGGCGTTGCGCATGGCCGCGCGAGAGGCCTCGTTGATGACCTCGGGACCCGTGACGTACTCGCCATACTCGGCGTTGTTCGAGATCGAATAGTTCATGTTGCCGATGCCGCCCTCGTAGATCAGGTCAACGATCAGCTTCAACTCGTGCAAGCACTCAAAATAGGCCATCTCGGGAGCGTAACCGGCTTCGACCAAGGTCTCGTAACCCATTTTGATCAACTCGACCGCACCACCGCACAACACGGTTTGCTCGCCGAACAAATCGGTCTCGGTCTCTTCTTTGAAGGTGGTCTCGATGATGCCGGCGCGACCACCGCCGTTGGCCATGGCGTAGCTCAGCGCCATGTCGCGGGCACGGCCAGAGCGGTCTTGGTGGATGGCCACCAAATGGGGCACGCCGCCGCCTTGGGCATAGGTCGAGCGCACAGTGTGACCAGGGGCCTTGGGGGCCACCATCCAGACATCGAGGTCATCGCGGGGGATCACTTGGTTGTAGTGCACGTTGAAGCCGTGAGCAAACGCCAAGGAAGCACCCTTTTTGATGTGAGACTCAATGGCTTTGTAGACATCGCCAATTTGCTCATCGGGCAACAAAATCATGACCACGTCGGCCACTTTGACGGCTTCGTTGACTTCCATCACGGTCAAACCGGCTTTGCCCACTTTGTCCCATGAAGCGCCACCTTTGCGCAAACCCACCACCACCTTGACACCGCTGTCATTCAGGTTTTGGGCGTGGGCGTGGCCTTGTGAGCCATATCCGATGATGGCCACGGTTTTGCCTTTGATGACGCTCAGGTCACAATCTTTGTCGTAAAAAACTTTCATGGGATCTCCTTAGGGTTAAACGTTTGAAGGGTGATGACTTAGACGCGCAAAATGCGCTCGCCACGCCCGATGCCGCACACGCCGGTGCGAACAGTCTCAAGAATGGCACTGCGATCGATGGCTTCTAAAAAAGCATCGTTTTTGGCTTGATCGCCGGTCAACTCGATGGTGTAGCTTTTCTCGGTCACATCGATGATGCGACCCCTGAAGATGTCGGCCATGCGCTTCATCTCTTCGCGCTCTTTGCCCACCGCTCGCACTTTGACCAGCATCAGCTCACGCTCGGTATAGGCACCTTCAGTCAGGTCCACCACTTTGACCACTTCGATCAGGCGATTGAGGTGCTTGGTGATCTGCTCGATCACCTCGTCAGAACCGGTGGTCAAAATGGTCATGCGCGACAAGCTGGCGTCCTCGGTGGGGGCCACCGACAAAGACTCGATGTTGTAACCACGGGCAGAAAAAAGACCGACCACGCGCGACAAAGCACCGGGTTCGTTTTCTAGCAACAAAGAAATGATGTGTTTCATGTATTCGATTCCTCTTTTGGCCACCCTCCCCTACCAGCGGTAACTGGCCGGCTTGGTGAACCATAGATTCGTCAGGAGTGAACAAATAAGATTTAAAGGTCCTCTGAGCCCAACAGCATTTCGGTGATGCCCTTGCCTGCTTGGACCATGGGAAACACGTTTTCAGTGGGGTCGGTGCGAATGTCCAAAAAGACCGTGCGATCCTTGAGCTTGCGGGCTTCACGCAAGGCCGGCTCGACGTCTTGATGACGCTCGACCAGCAAGCCCACATGACCATACGACTCGGCCAATTTGACAAAATTGGGCAAGGCGTCCATGTAGCTGTGACTGTATCGCCCCGAATACTCGATCTCTTGCCACTGCCGGACCATGCCCAAGTAGCGGTTGTTCAGCGCCAAAATCTTGATCGGCGTTTTGTATTGCAAACAAGTCGACAACTCTTGGATGCACATCTGTACCGAGCCTTCGCCAGTGACACAAAAAACCTCAGAGTCTGGCTTGGCCAATTTGATGCCCATGGCGTAAGGAATGCCCACGCCCATGGTGCCCAAACCACCCGAGTTGATCCAACGACGTGGGTCATTGAACTTGTAGTATTGCGCCGCCCACATCTGGTGTTGACCCACATCGGATGTGATGTACACATCGTCGTTTTGGGTCATGTTCCACAGGGTCTCGATCACGTACTGGGGTTTGATCACACTGGTATTGGCGCGGTCATAGCCCAGACAATCGCGGGCGCGCCAAGACTCGATGGTCTTCCACCAGTCGGCCAAGGCGCCCGAATCAGGTTTGGCCCCTGACTCGCGAATCATGCCGATCATCTCGGTCAATACATCTTTGACGTCACCCACAATGGGCACATCGACTTTGACGCGCTTGGAAATGCTAGAGGGGTCGATGTCGATGTGGATGATCTTGCGCTCGTTTTGAGCAAAGTGTTTGGGGTTGCCAATGACGCGATCATCGAATCGGGCCCCCACGGCCAGCAACACATCGCAATTTTGCATGGTGTTATTGGCCTCGATGGTGCCGTGCATGCCAAGCATGCCCAAAAATTTGCGATCGGTGGCCGGATATGCGCCCAAGCCCATCAAGGTGTTGGTCACGGGGTAACCCAGCATGTCCACCAAGGTGCGCAATTCGGCACTGGCCTCACTCATCAGCACACCACCACCCGTGTAGATGTAAGGTCGTTTGGCATTCAAGAGCAATTGCAGCGCTTTGCGGATTTGCCCACCATGCCCCTTGCGCACGGGGTTGTACGAGCGCATCTCAATGGTTTCGGGGTAGCCGTGGTAAGGCACCTTTTTGAATGACACATCTTTGGGCAGATCAACCACCACCGGTCCAGGGCGACCACTGCGGGCGATGTGGAATGCCTTTTTCATGATCATGGGGATGTCGCGCGCATCCTTGATCAAAAAATTGTGCTTCACGATGGGCCGGGTGATGCCCACGGTGTCACATTCTTGGAACGCATCCAAGCCGATGGCGGTGGTGGGCACTTGACCGGTGATCACCACCAAAGGAATGCTGTCCATGTAGGCCGTGGCAATGCCCGTCACGGCATTGGTCACGCCCGGGCCCGAGGTCACCAGCGCCACGCCCACTTGGCCAGTGGCTCGGGCGTAACCATCGGCGGCGTGCACGGCCGCTTGTTCGTGGCGAACCAAAATGTGTTCAATACTGGTCTGACGGTAAATGGCATCGTAGATGTACAAAGCCGCGCCGCCAGGATAGCCCCAGATGTACTGGACGCCCTCGGCTTGCAATGTCTTGATCAGGATGTCGGCCCCCATCAGTTCGGGGGTGTGCTGGTTTGAAGCGGATGCTGCCTTTTGCAGCTCGGTGCTGTTGATTTCCATGATGAACCTTTGTGAATTTCGTGAACGAAAAACCTTGGGTGCTCCTTCAGAAGTCCTTGTGGAACGCTGTTGGAACTTGAGACCTGAGGCCATTGGAGGAATAGTCCATCCGACCCAGATCCGTTTGCTCAGTTTTGAAGCGCAATCAAATATTGTCTCATTATTTTGCCTCATGATGGCATGTCTTTGAACTAAATTTGAGCATGTCATAATGCCACGCAGCAACACCAGCACCCCATAGCGAGGGGTTTTTCTTCCAACCGTGGCCACCGAAAAAGAACTCAACGACTTTCTTGCCAGCGTCGAGAAAAGGGCTTTCAAAAGGTGCCTGTTCCAGGTCAGAGACGAAGAGGCCGCCTTGGACATCGTGCAAGACAGCATGATGAAATTGGCCGAGCATTACGGCGACAAGCCGCCGAGTCAATGGC
>CAWUNN010000207.1:0-4462 GCA_963923185.1 uncultured Limnohabitans sp.
ATGCGCCTTGGTGCAAGGTGTTCCACCATTTGACCGAAAAATAAATGATGGGCACATTGACAGCCCCCACGATGGCGATCAACGCACCCGCTTTGTCCCCGCGACGCGGGTCATCAATGGCTGAAGTCAAGGCGATGTAGCCCAGATACAAAAAAAACAAAATCAGCTCAGAAGTCAGTCGTGCATCCCACACCCACCAACTGCCCCACATGGGCTTGCCCCACAAGGCACCGGTGTACAACGATAAAAATGCACAGACCGCTCCAGTGGGTGCCAAGGCCCGCGTCATCATGCCCGACAGCCGGGTGTTGAACACCAGCCCCAAGACACTCCAAAACGCCATGGCCATGTAAATGACCATCGACATCCAAGACGCCGGGACATGGATGTAGATGATGCGATAGCCCTCACCTTGCACCGCATCGGCAGGGGCCAGCACCAAACCGATGGCCAAGCCCCACACGGCCAACACACCCGCCAAAGCGCCAAACCAGGGATAGAGCTTGGCCGCCAGACCGTAAAAGGTCTGTGGGGCGGCGTAATGAAACCATCGGATCGTCATGTGTTCCTTATTCAATCGCAATTTTAAGGGCGATGGCACAGGCCCACGGCGCCAAAACCAAAGAGGGCAATAACATGGCCCACAAAATGGACATGTGGGCTTGTGCGCCCAAGCCACTGACTTGGGCCTCGACTGCGCCAGCCCCAAACACCAACACCGGCACAAACAGGGGCAAGATCAAGAGCGACAACAAAATGCCGCCTCCGCGCACGCCCAAGGTCAACGCCGCACCGATCGCCCCCAGCAAAGACAAGATCGGTGTCCCAACGAGCAAACTCAAGGCCAAGGTTTGCATGGCCTGCCCGCTCAGATCAAACTGAAGCGCCAACAACGGCGACAGCACCACCAAGGGCAGGCCACACAACAACCAATGGGCGGTGATTTTGGCGGCGGCCAAAGCCACCAATCCACCAGGGGCCAAACACATTTGCTCCAGCGAGCCGTCGCGATGATCAGATTCAAACAGGCGCGACAGCACCAACATGCTGGACAACAAAGCCCCCACCCACAAGATGCCCGGAGCAATCAGCCGCAACAACTTGAAGTCGGGACCAATCGCCAAGGGAAACAGGCTGGCCACCACCACAAAGAAAAACACGCCGGTCAGCACCTCGGTTTTGCGGCGCAGGGCCAACATCAGATCGCGTTGCAAGACAGCCAGAAATGGACTCATTCACCCAAACGGTATGACCGCCCCTGTGGATCCAACTCCACCGCCTGATGGCTGGTGTAGAGCACCGCACCCCCCAGCGCCAAGTGTTGCTGGAATTGATGGCGCAAATGCTCAACCGATTGGGCATCAAGCGCGACAAAGGGCTCATCGAGCACCCACAAGGCGGCTTGACCTGGGCGCAAACGGGCCAAAGCACAACGCCGCTTTTGTCCTTGAGACAACACCCGCAATGGCAAATGGGCACGAGAGGCAAGCCCTTGGGCCTGCAAAGCCTGCAAGGCCTCGGCTCGACTCAGGGGCTGACCGGCGATGGCGGCGTCAAACAACAGGTTCTCCAGTGCGCTGAGTTCGTCCTTCAAAGCCAACTGATGGCCCAAGTACAGGCGCTCTGAACGGAACGTGCAATCGGGATGAGAGACAGGCTTGCCACGCCACAGAACTTGGCCTTGCACCATGGGTGTCAACCCACAGATCAGTCGCAACAAACTGGTTTTGCCCACCCCATTGGGCCCCTGCAGGTGCAAAGATTGACTTGCATGCAATTCAAAGTCGACATCCTGGAAGAGAGTTTTGAACCCGCGTTCGCAGGCCATCGACCGAACTTCAAGCAAGGGGGCATTCATGACCCATTGATCATACCCCTTCAGTTGACGCAGACCTGACCGTGCCAGGTGTCAGTCGGGTCTGGCGCCCGAGGCTTTGATGATGGGTGCCCAGCGGGCGATATCGGTGCGGGTCATCTCGGCCATCTCGGACGCACCAGCGCCCATGATGTTGTAGCCCAACTCGGTCATGCGTTTGACAAACTCGGGGGACTTGGTGCCTTGCACCGCCGCCGCACTGAGTTTGGCGATGACCTCAGCTGGTGTGCCTGCAGGTGCAGCCAAGCCAAACCAAACGCCAGAGGCATAGCCTTTGACACCAGCCTCGGCGATGGTGGGCAAATCAGGCAGGGCTGGGTCGCGCTTGACCCCAGTGGTGGCAATGGCGCGCAACTTGCCGCTTTTGATGTAGGGCAAGGCCGAGGGGATGTTGTCAAACATGGCTTGAACTTGTCCACCCATCAGGTCGGTCAGCGCTGGCGCACTGCCTTTGTAAGGGACATGCGTCATGTTGAAGTGGGTCATGTGCTTGAACATTTCGGCCGACATGTGGATGCTGGTGCCGTTGCCACTAGAGGCCACGGTCACAGGCGTCGACTGACCCAGGGCAATGAATTCGTTGACCGTCTGGGCCTTGAGCGAGGGGGTGACCACCAGCACGTTGTTCAAAGACACCAGGGCTGCGATCGGCGCCAAATCTTTCAGGGTGTCAAAAGTCAGGCGCGGATACAAGGTCGGATTGATGGCCGAGATGCCACTGGTGGTCATCAAGAGGGTGTAGCCATCAGGTGCGGCACGCACCACCTCAGCGGCACCGATGTTGCCGCCTGCCCCAGGCTTGTTGTCCACGGTGACTGAGACGCCCAATTGTTTAGAGAGCTCCAGCGCAATGGCCCGCGAGGCAATGTCCACCGCACCCGCAGGCGTGAAGGGACAGACCAACCGAATGGGTTTGCTGGGATAGCTTTGCGCCCAAACAGGCATGGCCGCAGCCAACGCCCAAGCGAGGCAAGATTTCAAAACATGGCGTTTGTGCATGACGGCTCCGACTTCAATCAGACCGAATGCTACCGCTTTCAAGCAAAAAAAGCCGAATAACCTTCCAAAGGCTCAAAGCGGCCCTTGACATACCTCAAGCGAGTTGGGCCTGGCATGGCGCGCTGCGATTGGCTGTGACGAGGATCGCCTGGGTAACAAATGGTGCGGCCATGTTCATCGTCGTATGGCTCAGGCTGGATGGTGGGCGGCGGCCGACTGCCCGCTTGCTCCAAGGCCATGGCCACGTGGTCATGACGCGCCAGTTGAACCAAGCTCATGATTTGCGGGGGTGCCAATTCGATGCGGCCGTCCCAATAGTCTTGCAAGGCTTGCTTGGGTGACAGCCATTCGCTGTCTGTGGCTTCGACATTGTCGTGCAGCGCCAATTGGCCCTCAGGCACTGCGGCCAGAAAGAAACGGGTGTCAAATCGCTTGTTCATCACCGAGGGCCTCTTGGGCGTGATCCAGCGGGTGAAAGGCACCATGCTTTGGGTCTGCAAAGTCAACTCAAAGCTGGGCACCAAATCAGTCAAGTGCATGCCATCGCTGATTTTTTGTCGAATCTCGGCCAGGACACGGGACAAACCACCAGGGCTTTGAGCCAACAACACGCCGCACTCTTCAAAGGCTTCGCGCAAAGCCGCCACATACAAGGCTTTGGCTTGCACAGGGGTCAAATCCGGTTCGCCCAGTTGTTGGTGCAAGCGCTGTGGGGATTGATCCAGGTGCTGGTCTGCGACTTGGGCATCGGCGGCGTCAAGCTTGCCACCCGGAAAGACATAAGCGCCGCCCAGCACCGCCGAATCAGAGTGGCGGCGCAGCATGAAGACCTGCAAGCCCGCCGTTGCGTCATCGCGCAGCAGCAAAACAGTGGCCGCGTCGCGCGGCGGGGTATCGACCAAGGCAGTGTTGAGTTCCATGATGCTTCAGTGTTGTCGCGCCGCTCGCATTTGCTCTTCACCGGGCAAGCCGATGACGACGCAAGCACCTGCCGCTGCGATGATGGACAGCCCCCACATGAGGCTGGTGAATCCTTGTTCTTTGACCAATGGCCCCAGCATGTACACCGCCAAAGAGCTGATGCCAAATGCCACGGCGATGCGAAAACCGCTGACCCGGCTGCGCATCGAGTCATCGATGTAGCGCACCACCATCAGGTCATTGAATGGAATGGCGGCAAACACGCTGATCATGTAGACAATGGCCGCGCCATACCAAAGCCAGCCGGTGGTTTGGGCCGCCAAAAAGAACACCACCGCTTGGGCCGCCAAGATGCCAAACAGCAAGGGCTTGATCGGCACCCGATCCAACAGCCGGCCCACCACCACCTGGGCAAACGAGGCGATGGCGTACACCAGCGCCAACAACACACCCAGCATGGCAGGCTCTGAGACCAAGCCATCGAGCCGCTCGGCCAACAACTGGGCATTGCCGTTGGTGGTGAAGTTGAACAACAAACTGCTGGCAATCGCCGAGCCGATCATGACCACCACGGTGCGCTGTGCGAGGTGTTTGGGCAGGTGCACATGGCTCACCGCCTTGCGCGCCGGAGGTGCCGACTCGGTCGGTGCGTGCCGCCAAAACATG
>CAWUNN010000208.1:0-4461 GCA_963923185.1 uncultured Limnohabitans sp.
AATTTCAAACCCTTCCAATTGGCCGTGGCCGCCTTCAGTGTCAGCTTGGGATTCTCCTGTGCCTGGGCCCAAAACTTTCCACAACACCCCATCGAATGGGTGGTGCCGTATGCGCCCGGTGGGGGCACTGACACCGTGGCCAGGGCCTTGGCCCAAGCCATGGGTGCCCCGTTGGGGCAAAGCATCGTCATCAACAACAAGCCAGGTGCAGCCACCAACATCGGGGCCGAGTATGTGGCCCACGCCAAACCCGACGGCCATGTGATCATGTCGGCTGACACGGGCACTTTGGCCGCCAACCCATTCATCTACAGCAAGTTGAATTACAGCGCTGAAAAAGATTTGGCGTCGGTAGGACTGACGGTTCGCTTTCCCATGATCCTGGTCGTTCACCCCAATGTGCCAGCCAAGAACATGAAAGAGTTCTTGGCTTGGGCCAAAGCTCAGCCCAATGGCGTAAGTTATGCCACACCCGGGGCGGGCAGCCCCCACCACCTGGCCACCGAGTTGTTTCGTGAGATGGCCGCCTTGAACTTGTCGCACGTGCCTTACCGTGGTGCCGCGCCAGCGGTGCAAGATGTGGTCGCGGGCCTAGTCCCCATGATGTTTGTCGACACGGCCAGTGGCTATCAGTTCATCACCACGGGCAAGTTGCGACCCATCGGGGTGGCCAGTGCCAAGCGCGTCAAAAATTTCGAGACCATCCCCACCCTGGCTGAGCAAGGCTTGAAAAATTTCGAGGCCTATGCCTGGCAAGGCTTGGTGGCCCCAGCGGGTACACCCGACGAGGTCATTCAAACGTTGAACAAAGCGTTGCAAGCGGCCCTGAACACCACCGAAGTCAAAGCCAGATTACAGGTCTTGGGCCTAGAAGTCATTCCCAGCAGCCCCAAACAAATGGCCGACTACGCGGCCAAAGAACGCGCCAAATGGGGGGCAGTGATCAAAGCCAGTGGCATCAAAGCCGATTGAAGCAAAAGACCATTCAGCGGGCGGTATGTGAGGCCTGCGACCCCGCGTCACCTTCAGCTGTGTAGATCGATGTGGCGCTGACGCATGGGACGCAACACATACCAGGCCATCAAAGCCGCCACGGCATTGAAGATGCTGGCCATGATGAACACCAAATGCCAATTGCCTGTGGCCGCTGAGATCAGGCTGGTCAAGGGCACGAGCAAGGCAGCCGTGCCCTTGGCGGTATAGAGCAAACCGGCATTGCCGGCTGCAAATTGGGTGCCAAAGGTGTCGGCGCAAGTCGACGGAAACAGGCTGTAAATTTCGCCCCAAGCGAAAAAGACCAACCCCGTCAACAGCACAAATGCCACCGGGTGCTGGCCAAATTGGTACAAGCACAGAATGCCAATCGATTCGATCGCAAATGCCAGCGTCATGGTTTGCTCACGCCCGATCTTGTCTGAGACCCATCCAAAAAATGGGCGAGTCAAACCGTTGAGCACGCGATCGATGGTCAGGGCAAAAGTCAGGGCCGGCAGCACCAAACCCATGATCTCCACAGGCACGTCGTTGATGCCAAAGTCTTTGGCGATCGGGGCCAACTGAGCCGTGGCCATCAAGCCACCGGCGGCCACCATCACAAACATGACATACATCACCCAAAAGACCGGCTGTTTCAAGAGCTCCAATGGCCGGTAATCCCGTTTGACCTGCTGCACCTTGTGCGTCACTCGGCTGGCGAATGCAGACAAATTGGCTTTGGCTGGATTTTTCAGCAACAAGGCCATGATCACCACCACGGCGGCCTGCAAAATGCCATAAAACAGAAAAGCCGCCTGGTAGCCTTCGGCTTTGATCATGTGCGAGATCGGAATCACCGTCAGCGCTGAGCCGGCTCCAAAGCCTGCTGCGGTCAGTCCTGCAGCCAGTCCCCGCCGATCGGGAAACCATTTCAATGAGTTGCCCACACAAGTGCCGTACACGGCACCGGCTCCGATGCCAGAGATGATGGCCGCTGCGTACAACCCACTCAAGCTGTCGGCATGGGCGTTCATGACCCATCCCACGCCGCACAAGATGCCACCGATCAACACCACAGGTCTGGGACCATATCGGTCGACCAAATAACCTTCAATCGGCACCAACCAGGTTTCGGTCAAGATGAACAAAGTGAATGCCACTTGGATGGAGGCCTTGGTCCAACCGGTGGCTTCGGCAATGGGGTTGACGAACAAGGTCCACCCGTATTGCAGGTTGGCGATCATGGCCATGCACAACACCCCCATGATCAGCTGCAACCACCTTTGCCATGATGGCAGGGCTGGATTGGTTTGCGTGGTCATGCTTCAAGCCTCCTGGTCTGTCCCCAAAGGGATGCGGATGGTCAACACAATAGGCATGTGGCATGCCCAGCGACAACTGGAGGTTGATGTTAATCTAAAGTTTTAGAACAAGCAACTGCAGGGTTCAAGACAGCCGGATGCCTGCGGTCTTGACCACTTGACCATATAGGGTCAACTCTTTGCGGATGATCGCGGCAAATGATTCAGAGCTGCCGGGCGTGGCCACGATGCCCGAGGTGTCCAGTTTGTCTTTGACTTCGCGCTCGGCCAGACAAGCATTGAGCTCAGTGCTCAGTCGATCGGCAATGGCTTTGGGCAGTTTGGCTGGACCCACCAGGCCCACCCACGAGTTGATGTCAAAGTCATCGACCCCAGCGCCAGACTCTGCAAAAGTGGGGATGTCGGGGTACTGGGGTGAGCGTTTGATCGATGGCACACCCAGGGCCTTGAGGTGGCCGGTTTTCAGGTGATGTTGCACCGAGGCGGCCGATGCAAAAGCCAATGGGGTGTGGCCCGCCAACGCATCGGCAATCGCAGGTGCACCCCCTTTGTAGGGGATGTGAACCAATTGGGCCCCGGTGCGCTGCTTGAGCAATTCACCGGCCAAGTGGACGATGCTGCCTGTGCCAGAGGTGCCATAAGAGACCCCACCCGGCAAGGTCTTAGAGAGTTCGATCAATTCTTTCAGGGTGCGGGCCTTGAAGCTGGGGTGCGCCACCAAGAGGGTGGTCGAGTTGCCAATTTTGCCGATCGGGCTGAAGTCTTTGATCGGGTCAAAAGGCACTTTGTCATACACATGTGGATTGATGACAAACGTGCCATCCAACACCAGCAACAAGGTGTACCCATCAGGCTCGGCGCCGGCCACCACTTGGCTGCCAATGTTGCCCGAGGCCCCAGGCCGGTTGTCGGCAATCACTTGCTGACCCAAACGTTTGCTCAGGTGCTCGGCGATGATGCGACCGCTGGTGTCGGTGACACCACCTGGGGCAAATGGAATGATCAGTCGAATCGGTTTTTGGGGCCAAGTCGATTGCGCCTGAATGCTGGGGCTCGCAAGCCCACTGGCCAAGCCCCAAGCAGCGCCCAGTTGCAACACGCGGCGACGTGGGTGTTTCATGACCTGTTGGGGTGATTCGGACACGTCAGACTCCTGTGACCTGGCCATTCAACTCGCCCGCTTTGCGATCAGTTGCGACAAAGCGCCAGCGGGTGTCTCCAAGGCTTGCAACACCGTGTAGTGATTCAAGCCCATCAGTTCATGGTACGTGCAGTTCACGCCGTGCTCGGTGCAATGGCGGGCATAGTCTTTGGATTGCCCCACAAAGCCTTGGGTCTCGGCACCCCCCACGGCCACATCCACGCTCACTTGACTGCAGGGCGGATGTCGCAGGGGACTCAAAGGGTGAACCTGTTCGGGGCGCAAGCGAATCTCTCGATTGACCGAAATCGACAGCACGGGCTCCAATTCATACACCCCGCTGATCAAGAGAGCCGATCGCGGCAAGTGATCGGGCCGCGCTGCATCGTGGGCATGGCGACCCAGCACAGAGGCCAGCAAATGCGCCCCTGCCGAATGGCCGCTGGCGCTGTAGCGATTCGGATCGGCGCCCCACTGTGCGGCATGGGCATGGATCCAAGCCAGGCCTTGGGCGGCCTGATCGACGATCGCGGGCAACTCCACCTGGGGACACAAATCGTAGTTCATCACCACCAAGCAAATGCCCAAGGGATTGAGCCCATCGGCCAGAAAGCTGAAATCGCTTTTGTCGCGGCTGCGCCAATAGCCACCATGCAAAAACACATGCACTGGCGCTCCCTTTGTCGGGACTGGAAAGATATCTAAAGTGGCCAGTGGGCCCGTGCCGTAGCGAATGTCCAACAGGCCGGGTCGTCGTTTGCGCACCTCGGCGCTGAGCTGGGTCATGCGCTGGGCATGGGTTTCCACATCGGGCACAGCTTGGCGCGGATTGAATTGGGTTTCGATGTCGCTGGCATGCATGATCGGTCAACGCACTGAAAAAGGGGTTTGATAAGGCCGACCCGAGACCACGCCTGCGATGACGGTGCCCAGGGGCTTGAGGTGAACGTTGCCACTGCGGTGATGGTCGCGGGTGTCGACAAAATCGACAGGTCCTTGAACCTGTCTCTTATACACATCTGA
>CAWUNN010000209.1:0-4454 GCA_963923185.1 uncultured Limnohabitans sp.
CGGCCGTGGAAGTGCGGGTATCGGTCTGTTCGTCCAAGTTGAACAATTGAGTTTTGGCGGTGGTGATCTGATCTTTGACGGCGCTGTAAGGCTGCAGTTGACCGTATTGGTTGACATAGAGTTGCTCACCGTTCGAGTCAGTGGCCTGCTGCAAAGCTGCACCGACCTGGTCATTGCCCACAAACACATAGGTTTGCCATTTGTTGTACGGGCTGCTTTGGCTGGCGTTTTGGGTTTTCACATAGTAAATGGTGGCCAAATAGCCATTGCCCGCATTGTCATAAACGGTCAGGGCCGTGCTTTTGTTGTAGGTCGCCGGGTTGTTTTGATTGAAAGGGGCGGTGATCACCTGTGCATCAGACGGGAAATTCAGGCCCAAATTCACTTGCGAGGTTTGTTTGGCCTCGCCCGATGTTCTTTGTGGGATGTTGAGCACCACCCGCTCATTCACGTTGGCAGAACCGGTCGAGTCCACCGTCGCCGCCATCAGTCGTTGACCGGTCGAGTTGACCACGTTGAACTGGCTGTCCAGCATGAACGAGCCGTTTCGGGTGTAGATGTCTTGCAAGCCGTCTGCCGATCGCATCGGGAAAAAACCGTCGCCCGTCACCGCCAGGTCCAGCGCGTTGGACGAAAAGGTGATGTTGCCCTGGTTGAATTCCTGCGTCACCTGCTTGAGCGACACACCCTGACCCACCGTAGAGGCCGCATTTTGCAAGGGTGAGGTCGCAAAAATGTCACCAAAGTCGGCCCGCGAGCGCTTGAATCCTGTGGTGTTCACGTTGGCGATGTTGTTGCTGGTCACGCCCAATTGAGCGGTGGCCGCATTCAAGCCGGTGAGCGATGTATAAAAAGACATGTGTCAGCTCCTGGTGGGTCTGTTTCAATTTCCGATTTGAGTCAGATCGGTCAGCTTGATGGATTTGCCACCAGCGACATTGAGGGATATGGTTTTGTCGGCCGCTTGGCTGACGCTGGTCACGGTCGAAGAAATGCTCACCGGGACGGTGGTGGTCACGCCTTTGTTGATGACGTTGGCCGTGAAGGTGTAGTTGCCAGCCGGTACGGCGTTGCCAGAGCCATCGGTTCCGGCCCAGGCAAAGGGAACCGTGCCAGTGGCTTGTGGCCCATAGGTGTTGGCCGCCACCACATTGCCATTGTTGTCAATGACTTGCAACACCACCGAGTCAGCCCCTTGAGGCAGTGTGAACGAACCACTGATGGGGGCAGAACCATTCCAGACACCTGGGGCCCCCGGGACCAACACCGGTTTGCCAATCATGCTGGCGCTGTTGAGCATTTGTTGCCCAGCCATGCTGGCCACATATGACTTCAGCGTGTCCGACATCGTGGTGGTGGCTTGCAACTGCGAGAACTGAGCCAGCTGTGCCACAAAGGCTTCATTTTTGACGGGGTCTGTGGGGTCTTGGTTTTGCAGTTGGGTGGTGAACAACTTCAAAAAATCGTTTTCGCCCATGTTGGCGGCGGTGCCAGAGCTGGAGCTCAGTTTGGTCGCCGCTGCCCCTGCCGTGGTGGCAATGCCCGCAGGCACTTTGCTGGCCCAAGCGGTCGATGCGTTGACCGTATTGGCTGCGCTGTCTAAATTGTTGCCATTGAGCAGGGTCAGCATGGTGAGTCTTTCAATTCAGTCTTCAAGATTTCAAAAGTTCTGCGGTCTTGGACATCAACGTGCGTGCGGTATTGACCACTTCCACGTTGTTTTGATACGAGCGAGAGGCCGACATCATCTCGACCATTTCAGTCATTTCGTTGACGTTGGACATGTAAATGAAGCCGTTTTCATCGGCCAAAGGGTTGCCTTTGTCGACCATGCGTCGAATGGGTGAGGGGTCATTGACCAGTTCTTTCACCCTGACTCCGCCCGCATAAGGTCCTTGCAGGTCGGTCATGGTGTCTTTCAACACCGATTGAAAACTGGTTCGCTTGGCTCTGAATGCATCTTGCTCAGAGCTGGCGACCGTGCTGGAGTTGGCCAAATTGGACGCGGTGGTGTTCATGCGCACGGTTTGAGCGTTCAAGGCAGAGCCGGCGATGTTAAAGATGCGATCCAATGCCATGGTCATTCTCCTTTGAAGGCCCTCTTGAAGGTGTTGATCCGACTCTCAAGGATGTTCAATGTGGCCTGGTAGTCACCAGATGCTTGACCGAATTGAGCCTGCTCGATGTTCAT
The DNA here is from genome assembly GCA_963923185.1 of uncultured Limnohabitans sp. Classification (GTDB taxonomy): domain Bacteria; phylum Pseudomonadota; class Gammaproteobacteria; order Burkholderiales; family Burkholderiaceae_C; genus Limnohabitans. Next base: position 2,192 of record CAWUNN010000209.1, read on the forward strand.
CTCCACCGTGTTGCCGTCGAATGAATTGTTCAAAGGGATGCGGTACATGATGCCGTTGCGCGGCGCATTTTGATCTTCGGCCATGTGCAAGTTCGACGTGGTCTGCAAGTTGTTGTAAGCCACATCCTCTAACACTTTGCTGAACTTGACGTCACGGGCTTTGTAATTGGGCGTGTCCGCGTTGGCAATGTTTTCAGACAACACTTCCATGCGCTGGCTGCGCACATTCAGTGCGTTGGCGCTCAAGCCGATGTAGTTGTCGATGATGTTCATGGCTGGTCTTTGGATCTGTTCAAAGCATGTGATGAGGAACCATTCAAGTTGTGCTTGTCCACTTCGATTGCAAAACCCATGCCATGTCTTTTTTGCCGCTTTTCACTCCAATCCAAGCACTTTGCCGCTGCCAGACGGGTGGGGTGGCAAGGTGTTGCCGCTGATTTGCCGCTGAGCATGTCCAAGTTCCCACTCATAATTTTTCGGATGCGCTGGAGTACAAGCCATCTTCGGTCGTCATGGAACTGGTGCTGGTTGGACGGCCCCCCACTTTGGCTGGCGTTGTCTTGTCCGCCAAACCCAGTCGATCCATGGCGTTTTTCCACAAACCCTGAATGATCGAATTGCGGGTGATGGGGGCTTGCGTGTTACGCCCTTCGTACAAGGCTTGGGCTTGAGTGCCGGCGATGACCAACGGGGCTTCTGGCCGGGTCTCGGTGCGTGCTGCCGGGTGTAAAACAGCCAAGTACAGGTCATCGAGCTTGACTGGACCTTGTTTTTTCAATCCGACTTTGTCAAAGTAAACATCGACCAGGTGCAACTGTTGGTATACGCTCAAGTTCAAGATGGATTTGGGTGCTTGTGCGTAACCCACACCCGCAGCCCCTTGAGAGGGTCCATCACAAAATTGGATGATGCCGTGACAGCGCTGATTGGAAGCGCGTGGGGTCATGCCATCGCTCTCCATCAAGGTCAACCTGGCAAAGTCATCCGGTGAGAACTGGTGTTTCTGGGCGACTTGCAAAATCTTGTTGTACACATCCTGTCGTTCATTGGCAGGAATGAACCCTCTTGCGACGGCGCGATCCAATGTTTGGCTCAACACCGGGTAAGGCGACGTGGGCGTCGCTTTGCTCAAGCTCGCAGAGGCTGCTGGGTGGGTCTGGGTCCCTTTGGTGGCTTGCACAGTGGCCGCATCATCCAGGTTGCTGGTGTTTGGCAGGTTGCCCAAGCGTTGTTGAAGCTCGGCCAAATTGAGTTGCTGACCCGGCCAAATTTGGTTGGGGTTGCTCAATCGGTTGCTTTGCGCCAAATCCATCACCTCTTTGTAAACTTGGGCTTGGGTCAAACTCAGTCCTCGACTTCTGGCCTCTTGAGCGACGATTTGGGTCAACGTGTCACGGCTTTTGACGATGCGCATCCGTTCCGAGGCGATCGATGCGGTCTCAGATGGATGGCTCTGTGGGGGGAGGGTGATGGAAGCGTGAGTGGTGGTGGCTTCTTCCATGCGGGTGGCCGGTTGCGTTTGATTTTTCAAACCGTCAAGTTGCTGAATCAGCCCATTGAGTCGCAATTTTTGTCCGGCCATGACCCGATCGGGATGGTCCAGTTGGTTGTCTCTGGCCAACACAAGGATCGCCAGCTTTTGCTGCGTCGCATCCAGTTTCAATCCCCTGGCGCTGGCCTCTTGGCGCACCACCCAGGTCAAATTTTCATTGGGGTTCAAAGTTCGGGTTTGCGCAGGCATGCCCGTGGTCATGTCCTGCCGGACCTGATCCATGGCCTGTGCAAAGCCCGACGGGGTCTCTGGGCCCAAGTTGCTGTCCAATTGGGGATCTGCTGGCCAGTTGACGGATTGAAGCGGATCGTTGATTCTCATGGCATGTTTTTTGCAAATTGGGGTGCATGAAAAGCATCAGTGTCAAAAATTCAACACCCATGCACAGGGTTTTGCAAATCCTGTGCCTGATGTTTTTTTGGCAGGGCGGCCTGCACTCAGGCTGGGCGAGCGAGGCGGATGGGCCTTGGCAAAGCATGAACCTTCAGGTTCGCCAGTGGCTGGCTCAAACCCATCGGGTGGATGCGTCCAGCGTCACGATTGCGGCCTTGGACTCCAGAATCAAAGTGCAACGCTGTGACGCTGGCCTCAAGGTCGATCACCCCTTTGCGTCGCACGAAACAGTGCGGGTGACCTGTCCAGCGCCCAATTGGCAGCTGTATCTGCAAGTCAGCCTGAACCCCAATCTGGCCGCCATGGCCAAAGGCAAAG
>CAWUNN010000210.1:0-4423 GCA_963923185.1 uncultured Limnohabitans sp.
CATGGGCATTGTCAATCTGACCCCCGATTCATTCTCTGACGGGGGTCTTTTTCATGATCCCAAGCAGGCCATCGAGCGGGCCCAACGGTTGGTGCAAGAGGGGGCCGACATCTTGGATCTGGGGGCCGAGTCCAGTCGGCCTGGTGCTCAACCCATTTCAGACGAGCAAGAGTGGCAACGGTTGCAGCCTGTGCTGCAAGAGGTGCTGAAGTGGAAGGTGCCGATCTCGGTGGACACCTACCGAGCCCCCACCATGCGCAGGGCGCTTGAGATGGGCGTGGACATCATCAATGACATTTGGGCCTTGCGTCAGCCCCTGTCACAAGAGGTCTGCGTGCAGTCGCAGGCTGGTTTGTGCCTCATGCACATGCATGGTGAACCCCGCACCATGCAACTCAACCCCATGGCGGGTGATGTCCTCCAACCCGTGGTCGAGTTTTTAGATCATCGAAAGCGTGAGTTGCTCGATCTTGGGGTGCAAGTCGAGCGGATGGTGTTCGACCCAGGCATTGGCTTTGGCAAAACCGTGGAGCAAAACTTCAGCCTGCTGGCATGTCAAAGCGAATACCGCCACCTTGGACCTTTGTTGATCGGATGGTCGCGCAAATCTTCCTTGGGTGCTGTGACCGGTTGGCCGGTGGAGCAGCGCATGCTGCCCAGTGTGGTGGCCGCTGTGTTGGCCACTGAGCGGGGTGCCTCGGTCTTGCGAGTGCATGATGTGGCGGCCACCCGGGCGGGCTTGAAGGTCTTGCAGGCTGCGCGGGTGCCCCAGCAACGGGGTTCGAATTGAGCATTTGAATCCAATTTACAATTCCAAAAATGAGTAGAAAATTCTTCGGCACCGATGGCATTCGAGGCACAGTCGGGACCCACCCCATCACCCCAGATTTTGTTTTGCGACTGGCGCATGCCGTGGGCAGAGTGTTGAAGTCCGAGCACCAACGCCCCACCGTCTTGATTGGCAAAGACACTCGCATTTCTGGCTACATGCTCGAAGCAGCGTTGGAGTCGGGCTTGAATTCGGCGGGTGTCGATGTGGTGTTGCTGGGGCCAGTGCCGACGCCAGCGGTAGCCCATTTGGTGCGTGCCCAACGCGCCCAGTTGGGTGTGGTGATCAGCGCCAGTCACAACCCCTATGCGGACAACGGCATCAAGTTCTTCAGCCAACACGGCAACAAACTCGATGACGAGTGGGAGCTTCGTGTCGAAGCCATGATCGAGCAGCCACCGGCTTGGGTGACATCAGATCAACTGGGCAAATCCAGGCGATTGGACGATGCCGCTGGGCGCTACATCGAATTTTGCAAGAGCACCTTTGACGCTGACTTGAGCTTGCGCGGACTCAAGTTGGTGGTCGATGCGGCGCATGGCGCAGCCTACCAGATCGCGCCCCGCGTGTTCGAAGAATTAGGGGCTCAGGTGGTGGCGCTGGGTTGTCAGCCCGATGGGCTCAACATCAACGAAGGTGTGGGGGCCACGCACCCCGAACACCTGGCGCAAACTGTGCTTGAGCAAGGTGCCCATTGGGGCGTGGCTTTGGATGGCGATGCCGATCGCTTGCTGATGGTGGACGCCAACGGTCAAGTGTTCAATGGCGATCAATTGCTGTATGTGTTGGCCATGGATCGCAAGCATCGACAGATGGCTGTGCCAGGTGTGGTGGGGACTTTGATGACCAACATGGCCATCGAACTGGCCCTGAAGTCACAAGGCATCGAGCTGCTCAGGGCCAAGGTGGGTGATCGTTATGTTCTCGAAGCTTTGCACGAACAAGGCTGGCTGCTCGGCGGTGAAGGCTCTGGGCATCTGTTGGTCTTGGACCGCCACACCACGGGCGATGGCATTGTCAGCGCCTTGCAGGTGTTGCAGGTGGGGGTGCGTCAAGGCTGTGGCTTGTCAGAGTTGCTCAAGGGGGTTGATTTGTATCCCCAGCACATGATCAATGTCAAAGTGGGGCCTGGCATCGATTGGTCATCTCATGCTGGTTTGCAACAGGCCAGGGCTCAGGTCGAGCATCAATTGCAGGGACGGGGTCGGGTCTTGATCCGCCCCAGTGGCACTGAGCCGGTGTTGCGCATCATGGTTGAAGCCCCCCACATGGCTTTGGCACAAGAAAGCGCCCAGCAACTGGCTCGGTCTTTGAATTGAATCTCATGGCCGCTAGGCGGGCAGGGCCAATCTCACTTGACCTGCAGGGACAGATCCAACAATTTGACTTTGCTGGCGTAGTAACGATCAATGCGCCAATCTCGCATGACATTCATGGCCAATTCAAAGGTGTTGTATTCCAAATCGTAGATTTCTTTCAGCAAGATGGCCTGATCGGTTTCCAATGAAACCACCAGTCTTGACAAAGCCAATGACTCCTTGCTGCCCGGATTTTTCTCGATCAGTCTTCGAGCTTGTTTGAGGGCGCTCATGAATGGCTCCTGAATAAAAGGGTAATCATCCTAGCAAAAACCCTTGCTGTTGTGATGACAATAGGATGACAAAAGGATGACAAAACCATGGATGAGTGGGGATGCTGTCACTTAACTTTCATGAGGTATTCACATCACTTTCATGCAGTTTGACCACACTGAGGGCATTGAACACAGGAGAGCCCATGAAAGAACTGCCCACGCCCACCCTCGAGTTGTCACCGATTTCATTGCCTAGGGGGTCACTTCATCGCTCCTCTCAAAGCCCTGAAATCGGCATTGAGCATCAAACTTTGGGTCAACGCCCTGGCATCGAAGTCAGCTGGGCCAAAAACCTGGACGAAGTGAGGGAAGCCCAGCGCTTGCGTCATTTGGTGTTTGCCACTGAGATGGGGGCGCAGCTGAAGGCATCGATTCCTGGTCATGACATCGACTTGTTCGATGATTTTTGTGAGCATTTGCTGGTCCGGGACGCGCAGTCTCAAGCGGTGGTGGGGACTTACCGCGTTTTGACCCCCACACAAGCCAAGAGGGTGGGTAGTTTTTACACCGACACCGAATTTGATTTGACACGTTTGCGTGGCTATCGCGAGCGCATGGTGGAGTTGGGGCGCAGTTGTGTGCACCCTGATCATCGTCACGGTGGCGTCATCATGGCACTGTGGGGGGCTTTGACCGAATTCATGGTGCGCAACGGGCTGGACATCATGATTGGATGCGCCAGCATCCCCATGAACCAACAGGGGGCCCAAGCCGCCGATGCGGCAGCCAGCATCTGGTTGCAGTTGAAAGAAAAACACTTGGCTCCGATTGAAGAGCAAGTCAGACCCCGATTGGCTTTGCCGATTCGAGCACAAGCCCAAGATTTAAGGTCCGAGCCACCGGCTTTGATCAAAGGCTATTTGCGCCTAGGGGCCAAAATTTTGGGCGCGCCCGCATGGGACCCCGATTTCAACACCGCAGACTTGCCCATGATCATGCACATCGCCGATATGCCCAAGCGATATCGCAAGCATTTTCTGGGTGCTTGAACCACACCCAGGGAGCAGCACATGGATCTCATCTTGTGGCGACATGCCGAAGCCGAGACACTGGACGACGAAAGTGAAGACATGCAACGTCAACTCACGGCCAGGGGCGAGCGTCAAGCTGCGCGCATGTCCAAATGGTTGGATCGACAGCTGCCCGAGGGGGTCAAGATCTATTGCAGCCCGGCTCAGCGTTGCTTGCAAACCGTGCAGGCCTTGGGCCGAAAATTCAAGGTGCGCGATGAGTTGTCGCCCCAATGCGATCACTTGGATTTGCTGACCATGGTGCAGTGGCCACACGCCAAAATGACGGTGTTGGTCGTGGGGCATCAACCGGCTTTGGGTTTGACCATTGCCCAAACCCTGAACATGCCTGAGTTGCAGTCCTCGGTTCGCAAAGGCAGTGTCTGGTGGTTGCGCTCCAAGCAACGCGATGAGGGTCCACACACTCAACTCTTGACGGTTCAGTCCCCAGACCTGCTTTAGGGATGTCAGCTGCTGGCCAAGACCTTGCCTTGGGTGGCGGTTTCCCATTGAGGTGACCAGCGAACGATTTCCAGTTGGCCGTCGTGGTGCTCGACCAAGGCGGTCAAACTCTCCACCCAATCGCCATCGTTGCAATACAAGACGTCGCCAATCGGGCGAATCTCAGCATGGTGGATGTGTCCGCAAACCACCACACCATAGCCGCGCTTTTTGGCCTCGCTGGCCACGGCTTCCTCAAAATGGCTGATGTAACTGACGGCTTGTTTGACTTTGTACTTGAGGTAGGCCGACAAAGACCAGTAGCTCAGGCCCAGCTTGGAGCGCAAGGCATTGAAGTGACGGTTCATTTTTAAAATGAATTCGTAGGCGTAATCACCCAACACGGCCAACCACTTGGCTCGCTGAATGACGGCATCAAAATAGTCGCCATGGATCACCCACATTTTTCGACCATCGAGCAATTGGTGATCCGCCTGACGGGTGATGTGG
>CAWUNN010000211.1:0-4418 GCA_963923185.1 uncultured Limnohabitans sp.
TAGTAATATCGGGCCACTTTGTGCAGGCCCAGTTTTTCGTCATCAACGGGGCCGACAAACTCGGCCGCATCCAGCACACCCTTTTCCAACGCGGTGTACAAATCACCGGGCGGGATTTGTTGCGGGACCACGCCCAATTTGGACAACACCATGCCCGCCAATCCGCCGACCCTGAATTTGAGCCCCTTGAGATCGTCCAAAGTTTTGATCTCTTTGCGGTACCAGCCCGCCATTTGTGCCCCAGTGTTGCTGACTGGCAAATGCACCACGCCGTAGCTGTCGTAAAACTCAGACAACAGTTTTTCGCCATTGCCCTCGTACATCCAGGCGTTTTGGCCACGCGAGTTCAGGCCAAAGGGCAATGCCGTGCCAAAGCCAAAGGCTGGGTCTTTGCCAATGAAAAAATAACTCGCCGAGTGGGCTGCTTCGACACTGCCGTTTTGGGCCGCGTCCAACACCTGCAGCGCTGGGGCCAACTCGCCTGCGGCATGCACACTGATGACGAATTTGCCAGCGGTCAACTCACCCACGCGCTTGCAAAACAACTCCATCGCCCCAAACAGCGTGATCAGTGATTTAGGGTAACTGGAGGCGATGCGCCAACGCACATCGGGCAAGTTCACGGTTTGGGCCAGTGCCGGCGCTGTGGCCAGTGCGGAGGTGGCGCCAGCGATGCCGGCTTGGGTCACAAAATGTCTGCGGTCCATGGTCTTGTCTCCCTGGTGGCTGAATGGATTCCCATGTCAGTTTAAAAACCGACGGGTCAGTGTGTCAAACAGTTTGCCCTCATTTGCAGGTTTACCCTGTCCCTTGCGCGATGGGCCCTGGTTAAACTGATCGTTGATTCAAGAAGGAGCCCCAGATGTTTCAGTTCAAGAGGTGGATCGCCATGGCGGGTTTGGGATTGGCCGCAGCACAAGCGGCAACGGCTGGTACGTTTGTGTATGTCAGCAACATCGACAGCGGTGACATCAGGGCTTACCGCTTGCAAACCGAACCCAAAGCCCACCTAGAGAGCTTGGGCGCTTGGCCGGCCGGCAAGGTGGTCATGCCCATGGCCGTCTCCCCTGATCTCAAGCACCTGTATGCCAGTGTGCGCAGCCAGCCTTTTGCCATCAGCCAATACGACATCGATCCGGTCAGCGGCAAACTGAACTGGCGTGGCAGTGTTCCCATGGCCGACAGCATGGTCTACATCTCGGTCGATCGCACCGGACAGTGGTTGTTGGCCACCAGCTTTGGCGGCCATGTGAACGCCACCCAAAAAATCGACCGTGAAGGCCGCTTGGCATCCAGCCAAGCCCAGGTGTTCAAAAGTGGTGGCGTCAATCCCCACAGCATCGTGCTGGATCAAAGCAATCGCTTTGCCTACGTGCCCCAACTGGGCACCGATGAAATTCGCATTCACAAATTCGACCCCCAATCACCACAGCCTTTGTCTGAACAAGCCGAGGTGGTCAAAGTCAAGGCGCTGTCTGGCCCTCGCCATATTGTCATCTCAAGCGACAACAAGTACGCCTATGTGCTGACTGAAATGACTGGGCAGGTGCTGGTTTACGAGCGAAACATCGACACCGGTTCATTGACGCTGATTCAATCGGTGGCCTCACAACCCGACAACACCACCTTGGTGCCAGGTCGCCCACGTCCCCCCACCGGTGGCAACCAGGTGCAAGACTTTGACGATTCCAACATGATCTTTTGTGCTGAAATCAAATTGACGCCCAACGGTCAATTCTTGTTCACCAGCGAGCGCACCAAGAGCACCTTGTCGACCTTCAAAGTCGACACCCAGACAGGGCGCATTGAGCGCGTGGCCATCACCCCTACCGAAGAGATGCCGCGTGGCTTCAACATCGACCCCTCGGGTCAATACCTGGTGGCCACCGGTCAAAAATCTCAAATGGTCAGTCTGTACAGCATCCACCCCCAGACGGGCGCTTTGAATCAGATCGAGCGAGTACCTGGTGGCCAAGGTGCCAACTGGGTCACTTTCGTCAAAACCAGCGGTCTCTGAGCCTCAGTGGGCTTGTTCCATCCGATCTCGGTTGGCCAATTCGGGAAACAGCTTCAGCCACAGCAAGGCCACCAAGGTCGTGCCTAGGCCGCCTACCACCACCGAGCCCACTGGCCCCCACCAGGCGGCGGTGGCGCCTGATTCAAACTCACCCAGTTGATTGGACGCCCCAATGAACAAGGTGTTGACAGCGGCCACCCGACCTCGCATGTGGTCGGGTGTCTCCAGTTGCACCAAGGTGATGCGGGTCACGACACTGATGTTGTCGGCGGCACCTGTCACGACCAGCGCGGCAAACGACAGCCAAAAAGACTCTGACCAACCAAACACCATCGTGGCCACGCCAAACACACCCACCGCCCACAACAGGCGCTTGCCCACATGGCGTCTGAGAGGAAATCGGGCCACGACCAGCGACATGATCAAGGCCCCCACTGCAGGCGCTGCACGCAGCAAACCCAAGCCCTGAGGTCCGGTGTCCAAGATGTCGCGTGCGAACATGGGCAACAGCGCGGTCGCGCCCCCCAACAAGACGGCAAACAAATCCAGCGCCATGCCGCCCAGCAACACCTTTCGTTGCCAGACAAATTTCACCCCGGCCAGCACCGTGCCCCAATCGGCCGCTTGGGCCGAGGGGCTTTGATGGATCTGGACTTTCAAGGTCTGCAAGGCGGCCAGCAGCGACAAGCCGCCACACACGGCATAGACCAAGGTGGGGCTGACGGCATACAGCACACCGCCCAATGCTGGGCCCGTGATGATGGCCGCTTGCATGCCGCTTGAGCTGATGGCCACGGCCTGTTGCAGCAACGTGGGGGGCACCAACAAGGGGGTGATGGCCTGTTGGGCGGGCATTTGAAAAGCCCGGGTGATGCCCAGCACCACCGACAACCCCAACATCAATTCGCGCGTGGCCCATGCCTGCTCGGTGGCCGCCCACAAGACCGCCGCCACCGCCAATTGGGCCAACAGGCAAGCGGCAAAGATCTTGCCTCGGTGGCAGCGATCGGCCACATGCCCTGCGGGCAGGGTCATCAGCAAGGCTGGCAAAAATTGAAACAAACCCACCAGCCCCAGGTCCCAAGCACTGGAGGTCAAGTCATAGACATGCCACGAGACCGCCAGCATCAGCATCTGATGGGCCAAGATGCCCATCAGCCGCGCTGACCAAAAATGCACAAAAGAAGGATGCCTGAACAGCCCCCCCCTGACGACTGTGTTCATGCCATCAGGTACAGGCGCAAGGTGACGCCCAAGCCCAACACCCAAACGATTGAGCGCCAGTTGGCCAGGTCAGCCAGGTAGCAGCCGATGTAGGCCACACGCAGGGCGACATACAACCAAGACCACAGGGCCAAGCTTTCAGGGTCAGCACCCCCATGCCAGGCCAGGGCCACACCCACCGCAAACAATGGGAAGGCTTCAAAGCTGTTTTGCTGGGCCGCATGGGCGCGCGCGCGATGGCCGCCTTGTTGAGCCAACCAAGCCCTTGGGTCGTGGTTGTCATAGCTTTTGGCGCCCCATTTGGCGATGCCTGCGCACACCACGGGCAACACACCTGTGACCCACACCGCCCAAACAAAACTGTGCATGAATGACCTCTTGAGAACAAAACAGGGCAACCCAGCCCCCTGAGAGGGGATGATACGCCTTGCCCCTGAAGTCTGCGACGCCATGGGTTTTGCGCCATACTGAGCGCATGGCCGATCAGATTGCATTGTTTCCTTTGTCGCAAGGCGTGTTTCCCGACGGCATGCTCAGCCTGCAAATCTTTGAACCACGCTACCTTGATCTGATCAAGCGCTGCCAGCGCGAGCAACAACCCTTTGGCGTGGTGTGGTTGCGCCAAGGCCGTGAAGTGCAAACCCCAGGCGATGTGCCAGAGTTTTTTGCCACCGGTTGCTTGGCCCACATTCGCTCCTGCACCCCATTGCAACCGGCCTTGTTGCACATCGTTTGCCAAGGCGGCCTGCGTTTTGAATTGCTCCATTCCAAGCTGGGTCCTTACGGGGTGTGGCAAGGCGAGGTGAACTACTTGGCCGCCGACCCGGACGTGCCGGTGCCAGCCACGCACCAGGCCCTGGCCGATCGGCTGGGGCGCGCCATTGCCAAAGCGCAACAACAAGGGGTCCAAGACCGGTTGCCCATCTTGACTCCTTATGCCCTGGATCAGTGTGGCTGGTTGGCCAATCGCTACGCCGAGGCCTTGCCTGTGGACGCAGGCACCCAGGTGCGGTGGTTGGCCGAGTCCGACCCTATGGCCAGGCTGGAACAGGTGGCGCAGGCCCTCAAGGGCCTTGAGGCAAAGTAAGTGCTAGGCAGCCTGGGTCCGAATCCCCAAACGCCCTTACTCCAGCGCCAAGTTCAGTTGCCGAATGATGTCTTCCCAGCGCTTGAGTTC
>CAWUNN010000212.1:0-4393 GCA_963923185.1 uncultured Limnohabitans sp.
TGAGGGAAGCCGGTTTGCATGCAGAAGACGTCGAAATTCGCAAGGCCGATCTCGAAGATGTGTTCTTGGATGTCATGGCCCGAGCAGGCCAGCCTGTACAGGAGGCTGTATGACGGGTTGGAGGGCATTGTTTTACAAAGAGGTGCTTCGCTTTTGGAAAGTCAGTTTCCAAACCATTGCGGCACCTGTTCTGACGGCGTGTTTGTACCTGCTGATCTTTGGCCATGTGATGGAAGACAAAGTTCGGGTGTACGACCAAGTCGGCTACACCGCCTTCCTCATTCCTGGGTTGGTCATGATGAGTGTGTTGCAAAACGCGTTTGCCAACAGTTCGTCTTCGATCATCCAGTCCAAAATCATGGGCAACCTGATTTTCATTTTGCTGACCCCCCTGAGTCATCGAAGCTGGTTTGCAGCGTATGTGGGGTCATCGATCGTGCGGGGTTTGGCCGTGGGTGTGGGTGTGCTGCTGGTCACATCCATCGGTGTTCACTTGCCCATGGTGCAACCCATGTGGATACTGGCTTTTGCCTTTTTGGGGGCTGCCATGTTGGGCACACTGGGCTTGATCGCCGGTTTGTGGGCCGAAAAATTCGATCAGATGGCCGCATTTCAAAATTTCGTCATCATGCCCATGACTTTTTTGAGTGGCGTTTTTTATTCCATCCATTCCTTGCCCAGTTTTTGGCAGCTGGCCAGCCATTTCAATCCATTTTTTTACATGATCGATGGTTTTCGATACGGATTCTTCGGAGTCAGCGATGCATCCCCTTGGCTCAGCCTGGGATTGGTCGGCACAGCTTGGTTGTGTGTATCTGGCTTGGCGCTGCATCTGCTGCGCATCGGTTACAAAATCAGAAGCTGAAGCATGGATGCTCAACAATTGAAACAACTGATTTCGGACGCTTTGCCCATGGAGCACATCCATGTTGAAGGCGATGGCAGGCACTGGTTTGCCACTTTGGTCAGCCCATCTTTCGAGGGTTTGAGTCGCATCAAACGCCATCAAATGGTCTACGCCACCTTGGGGCAGCGCATGCAAACCGATGAGGTCCATGCCTTATCGATGAAAACCTTCACGCCCACCGAGTGGGCTCAACAAGGCTGACGACCCATGGACAAACTGTTGATTCGTGGTGGCAAACAATTGCACGGTGAAATGGCGGTGTCGGGCGCTAAAAACGCCGCCTTGCCCGATTTGTGTGCGGCGCTCTTGACCTCTGAGCCGGTCACTTTGACCAATGTGCCCAAGTTGCAAGACATCTCTACCATGGTGAAATTGATCCGCCACATGGGGGTGGATGTGCAGCAAAGTCAGGATGGCGAGGTGAGGTTGTGCGCCCAAGGTTTGAGCCAGCCTGAGGCCCCTTACGACTTGGTCAAGACCATGCGAGCTTCGGTGCTGGTACTGGGTCCATTGTTGGCAAGACATGGGCGCGCTCGCGTTTCTTTGCCGGGTGGCTGCGCCATTGGGTCCAGGCCCGTGGACCAGCACATCAAGGGGTTGCAGGCCATGGGCGCCCAAATACAAGTCGAGCATGGATACATGGTGGCCCAACTTGGATCCGGCATGAGTCGGCTCAGGGGCGCGCGCATCACCACCGACATGGTCACGGTGACGGGCACAGAAAACTTCCTCATGGCCGCCAGCTTGGCCGAGGGCGAAACCATCTTGGAAAATGCAGCCCAAGAGCCGGAAATCACCGATTTGGCCGAGCTGTTGATCGCCATGGGTGCCCAAATTGAAGGGCACGGCACCAGCAAAATTCGCATCCAAGGGGTTCCTGTGTTGCACGCGGCCCAGCACCAAGTGGTCGCTGATCGCATCGAGGCAGGTACTTTTTTGTGTGCCGTGGCGGCCACTGGGGGTGACGTGGTGCTGCGCCATGCACGCGCCGATCATCTGGAGGCGGTCATTGAAAAACTGCAAGCCGCAGGTGCTCAAATCGAGTCTGGCAAAGACCACATCCGCATCCGCAGCCAGCACCCTTTGCGGGCGCAAAGTTTTCGCACCACCGAATACCCTGGCTTCCCAACCGACATGCAGGCCCAATTCATGGCCTTGAATTGTGTGGCCCAAGGTGCCAGCAAAGTCACCGAGACCATCTTTGAGAATCGATTCATGCACGTCAACGAACTGGTGCGACTGGGAGCGCACATCCAGATCGACGGCAAGGTGGCCATGGTCGAAGGCGTGCCCCAACTCTCGGGTGCGACCGTGATGGCCACAGACCTGCGAGCTTCGGCCAGTTTGGTCATTGCGGGCTTGGTTGCCGATGGGGAGACCGTGGTGGACCGCATTTATCACCTGGATCGGGGTTACGATCGCATGGAAGCCAAGCTCAGCCGTCTGGGCGCCGACATCGAAAGAATCAAATGATCACGCTGGCATTGTCCAAAGGACGCATCTTTGACGAAACCATGCCCTTGCTGCATGCAGCAGGCATCCAGGTGTTGGAAGACCCTGAAAAATCTCGCAAACTGATATTGCCCACCAATCAATCCGATGTGCGGGTGGTGTTGGTGCGTGCCTCGGATGTGCCCACGTACGTGCAGTATGGAGGTGCCGATTTGGGCGTGACAGGCTTGGATACTTTGATCGAACACGGCAGTCAGGGCTTGTACCAACCACTTGACTTGAGAATCGCTCGTTGTCGCATGAGTGTCGCAGTCCCAGCAGGTTTTGATTACGAAGGCGCTGTGCGACAAGGCGCGCGACTGAAAGTGGCCACCAAATACGTCACCATCGCGCGTGACTTCTTTGCCGCCAAAGGTGTGCATGTTGACATGGTCAAGTTGTATGGCAGCATGGAATTGGCACCACTGACTGGCATGGCCGACGCCATCGTTGATTTGGTCTCTACTGGCAGCACCTTGAAAGCCAATCATTTGATCGAAGTCGAGCGCATCATGGACATCAGCTCCAGGTTGGTGGTCAATCAGGCCGCGCTCAAACTCAAGCAAGCCCCCATTCGACGCATGATCCAGGCCTTCGAGGCCGCCTTGAACAAAAGCAACTGACAGACATGGCCAAGCCCCTTCGACTCTGCACTGCTGAACCTGGTTTTGAAGATCAATTTCAAGCCCGGTTGCATTGGTCTGCCGATACCGATGCGGCCATCGAGAGCCGAGTCGCTGACATCCTGAGCGATGTGCGGCAACGCGGCGACACTGCCGTGCTTGAGTACACCGCCCGCTTTGATGCCATGTCGGTCACTGACATGCAGCAACTGACTTTGACGGCTGATGAGTTGCGTCTTGCCTTTGAATCATTGCCGACGGCGCAACGAGAAGCTTTGCAAACGGCAGCAGCGCGTGTTCGCAGTTATCACGAAGCCCAAAAAAAGGCCAGTGGCGAAAGCTGGACCTATCGCGACGCCGATGGCACATTGCTGGGCCAAAAGGTCACACCTTTGGACCGCGTGGGCATTTATGTGCCCGGTGGCAAAGCGGCCTACCCCTCGAGCGTGCTGATGAATGCCATTCCAGCGCACGTGGCTGGCGTGGCTGAAATCATCATGGTGGTGCCCACTCCCAGGGGAGAAAAAAATCCCTTGGTGTTGGCGGCCGCGCATGTGGCGGGAGTCACCCGTGCGTTCACCATGGGGGGCGCCCAAGCTGTGGCGGCGCTGGCTTACGGCACCGCCACAGTGCCCAACGTTGACAAAATCACTGGCCCAGGCAATGCCTATGTGGCTGCAGCGAAACGACGGGTGTTTGGCACGGTGGGCATCGACATGATCGCGGGCCCCAGTGAAATTTTGGTGTTGGCCGATGGCACCACACCTGCCGATTGGGTGGCCATGGATCTTTTCAGCCAAGCCGAGCACGACGAATTGGCTCAAAGCATTTTGCTCTGCCCCGATGCCTCCTACATTGACCAAGTTCAAGCCGAAATCGATCGCTTGCTGCCTCAAATGCCTCGTCGCGAGATCATCGAAAAATCGCTCAATGGTCGCGGCGCTTTGATTCAAACCCGCAGCATGCAAGAGGCTTGTGAGATTTCTAACCGAATCGCCCCCGAGCATCTTGAAATATCCAGCCACCAGCCCGAGCGTTGGGAGCCATTGCTCAGGCATGCCGGTGCCATTTTCATGGGGGCCTATACCAGCGAGTCACTGGGCGACTACTGTGCCGGCCCTAACCATGTCTTGCCCACCAGTGGCACGGCTCGGTTTTCATCTCCATTGGGTGTGTACGACTTCCAAAAGCGCAGCAGCCTCATCCAGGTCAGCGAAACAGGCGCTCAAACCCTGGGCCGCGTTGCCTCGGTCTTGGCACATGGCGAAGGACTGCAAGCCCATGCCATGGCAGCCGAATTTCGCCTCAAAAAATAATTGGGGTCTGACCCCAATTGATCGTTGTTTTTTGGCTAAATTGGGGTCTGACCCCA
>CAWUNN010000213.1:0-4383 GCA_963923185.1 uncultured Limnohabitans sp.
AAGAAATGGCGCAAGTGGGTGTCAATGCCTACAGCGACAGACTCAAGTTGCAAGCACCTAAAGTGGTCACAGCTCACATGGATGTGGCTGGGGGCAAAGATTACGCAGACTTCGTGGCTGCCGAGGTGGCCAAACGAGGGGGAACACACAAGGCTTTGCCAATCAAGGTGGGTGCTGTAGATGTCACCTCACAAGTGCTTGAAATCAGCTCGATGAAGCCCGATTTCGTGACCGTGTATGGAGTGCCCAGTCCCACTATTTTGTTGATGAAAACCATGCTTCAGTATGGTTTAAAAATTCCCACATTTTCAATCACCCACTTGGGAACGCCTGAAATTTATGCGGCCATCGGGCCTGAGGCGGGCGCTTATTATGGATTTGTCAGCTGCTTCACTCCTGCCGACGTGGCTGACAGCGCAGGTGTGCGTGAAATGTCCGCGGCTGCTGACAAGGCGGGTTTTGCTTCGCACAAGAACAATGTCAATTTTGTAGGTGGATGGGTGGTGGGGCAGTTGATCGTAGAGGTCATCCACAAAACTGGAAAAGAGCCCTCTCGTGAAAAATTGATGGAAGTGCTCTCGCAAACGGTTGAAATGGACACCAAGGGTGTCACAGGGCCTGTCCGTTACGCCCCCGATGATCGACGTGGCATGGTGGTGATGCGGCCTTATTATTTTGACTACAAAACGGGTAAATTTGTGGCCCAAGGAAATTACAGCGATTTCATCAAGTTTGTCAAATGACTTGGGGGCCAGGGGTGCTGCATGGGTGCAACACCCCTGGCTTGCCCATCTAAACCATCGATGAAGGGGCATTCATGCTGGGTCAAGTCATTTTCAGCGGCATCGCTTTGGGCAGCATCTATGGACTGATTGCCATGGGATTTGTCTTGGTTTTCAAGGCGACCGAGGTTTTCAATTTTGCGCAGGGCATGTTTGTGGTGTGTGGCGCCTACTTGGCTTATGTCACATTGACCATATTGGGGCTGCCTTTTGCTGTGGCTGTGGTGTTGATGGTTTTGTTGGCTGCTGGCCTGGGCGTTGTGGTGCATCAATTGCTGGTGCAACCCTTGTCGGGTCGACCCATGCTGTCGGTGATCATGATGACGTTGGCGTTGTCAATTGTCTTGAAATCGTTGATCGAAATGTTTTTTGGTAACCAAGGCCAAACAATCAGCACCCCATTGCCCACTGGGGTGCTGATGTGGGGTGACATTCGAATTTCGCAACTGCACATGGCCGCGGCTTTGGTCAGTTGGTTGTGCATGGCGGGTTTCGGTGTGTTTTTTCGCTTCACGTCCATGGGTATGCTCATGCGAGCCAGTGCGGACAACCACGAGGCCGCCTTGGTCTCGGGCATTCATGTCGATCGCCTGAATCGATGGGCCTGGGCCATTGGAACTGCCATGGCGGCTGTAGGTGGCGTGTTCTTGGGTCAGTTGCAAATTGCATCGGTCGAGTTGGAGTCGATTGGTTTGATGGCTTTGCCGGCGGTGGTGCTGGGTGGCTTGCAAAGCATTCCAGGTGCCATCGTGGGCGGATTGATGGTGGGTGTGATTGAACAATTGGCCTCTTCTTATGTGTCACCTAAGACGTCGGACATTTTGATTTATGCCCCACTTTTATTGATTCTCATGTTCAGGCCTTGGGGTTTGTTTGGTCAGCGTGAGTTAGGTCGAGTCTGATGCCAAACGTTTCTTCCAATGACACAACGCCGGGCGTGACCGTGGGGGCTTACACTGTACGTCGGGTATTGTTCATGGTCCTGGTGCTGGCGGTTCTCGCCTATCTGCCATTTGTATTGCAATCCAGATCGATATTTGGCATTCGTTTGAGCAACATGCAATTGCTCAACATTGGCCTGAGTCAAGTCAATTTGATGCTGATTTCCATGTTAGGGGCGGTGTCATTGACATACCTGACCGGATGCGCAGGTTTGATCTCGATTGGGCATGCCGCCTTTTACTCGGTCGGTGCCATGGCTGGTGCTTTGGTGGGGACTCAGTGGGGCTTGCCTTTTCCATTGGCTTTGCTCACTGCCGCAGTGTTAGGGGCGGTGGCCGGCGTGGTGGCTGGTTTGCCTTCTTTGCGCGTCAGGGGACTGTATTTTTTATTGTCCACATTGGCCATGCACCACATTGCACATTTTTGCATGAGCGAATATCAATATCGTTTTTTTGATGTGGTGGGAATCCCCATGCCCGAGGCATCGATTGCAGGCTTTGTGTTGGACAACGGTCTGCGTTGGTATTTCTTTCTTTTGATTTTGGTCGGGCTGGTGTACGCAGCTTTGGATTGCTCTTTGAAGTCCCGCGAAGGCATGGCATTGCTGGCCATGCGTGACCACGAGTTGGCAGCGACCAGTGTGGGCATTGATGTGCGCATCTTGAGGTTGAAGGCCTTTGGCTTGAGCTCGTCCATTGCAGCCATGGCAGGCTGCCTGTATGCCTACTACATGACCAATGTCAATGCCGAATTTTTCAACTTGAATTTTGCGATTCAATTCATTGCGATGATCATCGTGGGGGGCATGGGGTCGCTGTCAGGTGCGGCCATTGGTGCTGCAGTCTGGATGCTGCTGCCTTCGATCATCGGAGGCATTGCAACCCAAGCCGATACTTCTTGGTTGGCTTGGGCCAAGTGGATCAGTTTGAATAAACCACAAATTGTCAATTTGAGCTTTGGTTTGCTGCTGGTGGTGTTGCTGCTGTTTGCCCCCACAGGATTGGCAGGATTCATGACACGCAAGAAAGATGCACGCCAAGCACAGGAACGAGCCAAATGAAGCCCATGCTCGAAATTTCAAATTTATCTGTGCGTTATGCGCGCACGGGTGAGGTTCTCAATGATCTGTGTATTGAAGTTGGCAGTGGTGACATCGTGGCTTTATTGGGTGCGAATGGAGCGGGGAAAACCACTTTGATTCGGACCATTTCTGGTCTGCTGTCATTTCACGGAGGATCAGTTCTGAGGGGAGAGGTACACATCGACGGTGAATCGGTGTTGGGACTAGCACCGCACACCTTGGTGCGAATGGGCTTGGGCCAAGTCCCCGAAGGCCGCATGGTATTCAAACAGCTCAGTGTGGATGAAAACCTGAGGGTTGGGGCCAGTCATCTTCCTCGCGCTCAGTTGCTTGAGCGTCTGTTGGCGATTTTCGAGCTGTTTCCCAGACTGAAAGAAAGGCAAGGTCAAGCAGCAGGTTGGTTGTCTGGGGGCGAGCAGCAGATGCTGGCGCTTGGACGTGCTTTGATTGGCAACCCCAAGATGCTTTTGGTCGATGAGCTGTCGCTCGGACTCGCCCCTCAGATTGTGCGAACGATTTACCAACGATTGCAGGAGGTGGGTCGTCTGATGGGCACTTCGATACTGGTGGTCGAGCAAAACGCCATGCTGGCCTTGCAATTTGCGTCCCACGCCTATGTCATCGACCGTGGGCGCATCACCTATTCAGGTACGGCCATCGAATTGGCTTCTTCAACGGCCATCCGTGAGTCATATTTGGGTTCAGATGCGATTCG
The DNA here is from genome assembly GCA_963923185.1 of uncultured Limnohabitans sp. Classification (GTDB taxonomy): domain Bacteria; phylum Pseudomonadota; class Gammaproteobacteria; order Burkholderiales; family Burkholderiaceae_C; genus Limnohabitans. The sequence continues at coordinate 3,521 of CAWUNN010000213.1, forward strand.
CTCAGATCGGGTGGTGTCTGCATGACGCAAGTTTTGCTGGAATTGGTGGGTCTGCACATGCGATTTCAAGGGCTGACCGCGCTCAATGATGTTTCATTTCAAATGGATGAGGGTTCAGTCACCGCAGTCATTGGTCCCAACGGAGCGGGTAAGACCACCCTATTCAATTGCATCACGGGCATGTACCGACCCAGCGATGGGCTCGTCCGGTTTGAAGGGCAAGACATCACTGGAATGAGGGCCCATCAAGTGGCAAAGAAGCAAATTGCCAGAACTTTTCAGAATTTGGCCTTGTTTCGCGGCTTGTCGGTGCTGGAAAATTTGATGGTGGGCTCTTATCTTCAAGGTTCATCTGGCCTTTTGCAAGGCATGTTGCAGTGGGGGCGTGCCGCAGTCCAACAATCGCATGTTCGATCTGAAGCCTTTGACATGCTTGAGTTTCTGGGCTTGCAAGATCTGGCCCATGCCAGGCCCAGCGAATTGCCTTATGGACAAATGAAACAAGTCGAGTTTGCCAGGGCATTGATGCAAAAGGCGCGGTTGATTTTGCTGGATGAACCCATGGCTGGCATGAGCACCATTGAAAAACAGTCCATGACGGATTTGATCTTGAAGGTGCGCAACAATCTCAAGGTCAGCTTCTTGATCGTTGAGCACGACATACCTGTGATCATGCAGTTGTCCGACAAAATCATTGTGTTGGATTTCGGCGTCAAGATCGCAGACGGGCCACCAGAAAAAGTCCGCTCTGACCCGGCAGTGATCGCTGCGTATTTGGGCCATGGTGAGTGATCGCCAAGCCAGCCAACTGCGGGTCACCTTGAAGCTTTCAATTTCATGAAGTCGTCAGAAATTTCCGATGC
>CAWUNN010000214.1:0-4377 GCA_963923185.1 uncultured Limnohabitans sp.
GCTGATGCATTTTTGTCAACGAGTCGAAGTTTGACCATGTTGCATCAAACCATCCATGGGTCGGCCTGCGTTTTGACGCTGGACCGCCCTCAAGCCGGCAACTCTTTGTCTTTGGAATTGGCGTTGACACTTCGTAACGCTTTGATTCAAGCGCATGAGACCAAGAAATTGCGCTGCATCATCATCACCGGCGCGGGGAACAAGTTTTTCTGCACTGGCGGCGATGTCAAAAAATACAGCGAATTAGAAAATCGGGACGCCTTGGCAGAGGTCTTTGATCAAGTGGCCGAATTGATGGATGTCATTGAGAAATGCCCTTTGCCGGTCATCGCAGCCATCAATGGCTACGCCATCGGGGGTGGTCTCGAATTGGCGCTGGCTTGCGATTTGCGTTTTGCTGCTGAACATGCGCAGTTGGGTTTCCCTCAGTCTCGCCTGGGTGTCATACCGGGTTGGAATGGAACCGAACGCTTGCTTCGCAATGTGGGCAAAGGTCAGGCCTTGCGCCTATTGCTTTCAGGAAAGAGGGTCAATGCCCATGAAGCCTTGAGCATCGGCCTGATCGACGGGGTGAGTCAAGATGACACCGCCTTGAACATGGCGCTTTCATTTGCTGCTGAGTTAGACCACTGCGCACCGCAATCCATCGTCAGCATCAAAAAAATTGTGGCGGCCACCTTGTACCAAGAGCGCTCAGTTGCCCGAGAATTCATCAGGGACGAGTTTGCCAGGCTTTGGTTCACGCAAGACCACAAAGAAGCTGAGAAGGCTTTTGCTGAGAAAAGACCGCCCCAATTCACCAGTTGATCACGGGCGCCCCATTCAAGGGCGATGGATGGTCATTTGGATTTGCCAGGATCTTTCACATCCTTGATGGTCTCGATCTCGATGTTGTAGAGCTGTCCGTTGCGGCGTTCGACCTTGCGGATGTAGATGTCATGAACCACGTCGCGGGTTTGCGCATCAATGAACATGGGGCCACGCGGACTTTCAAAAATTTGCCCTTTCATCGCCTCCACAAGGCCTTCTGAGCTGGATTTGCCTGCTTGGGCTTTGAGTGCCTGATGAATCAAGCGCATGCCATCGTAACCGCCCACGGCCATGAAATTGGGGCGCAGCCCCTGGTTGGCTTTGCCGAATGCTTCCACAAATTTTTTGTTAAGCACTGAGTGATGCGCGGCAGAATAGTGGTGAGCGGTGATCATCCCCAGTGCGACTTCGCCGATGTCTTTCAGGATGTCATCGTCGGTCACACTTCCTTCAGCAATCAGGCGAATGCCCGCCTTGTCCAAACCTCGTTCGGCAAATTGCTTCATCAATGCAGCCCCGACACCCGCGGGGACGAAGGCGAACAAGGCGTCGGGCTTGGCGTCGCGCACCTTTTGTAAAAAGGGAGCAAAGTCCGGATTGCGCAACGGGACCCTCAAGGCTTCAATGACCACACCCCCGTTGGAGATCAAGGTTTCATTGAAGTATTTTTCTGAATCCAAACCTGGACCATAGTCAGTGACCAAGCTGACTACTTTTTTGATGCCATTTTTGGAGGCCCAATCAGCCAAAGCCGTCACGACTTGAGGAACGGTGAAGCTGGATCGGACGATGTAAGGCGAGGCTTGGGTGATGCTCGATGTGGCAGCAGCCATCACCACCATGGGTGTCTTGGATTGACTGGCGATGGGTGCAGTGGCCAGCGCCAATGGGGTCAGGCCAAAGCCTGCCAACACATCGACCTTCTGATTGACGACCATTTCCTGAGCCAGCCGCTTGGTCACATCCGGCACACCATTGTCGTCTTTGACCATCAATTCGATTTTGCGTCCGGCCACGGTGTCTCCGTTTTGCGCCAAATACAACTGCACACCGGCCAAAAGCTGCTTTCCAGTGGAGGCAAAGGGCCCACTCATGGGCAATAGCAGTCCCACTTTGAATGGCTCGTTTTGAGCCTGTGATAGCGGGGTCAACAGACCAAGACCCAAGGCCGCAGCCCACTGTATCCACGTGCGTTTGATCATGTGCATGCTCCTGCTGATCGATTTTTGATCCATCAAAGTGTAAGGCGGTTCAGATTTTGATCAAACTCAAGAGCGGCTGTGTCTGCAAGTTGCAAGCTGGTCGTTTCGTTTGTCTGACGCCCTATGGAATCCCCTGATACGCACTTAGGCATCGGACTGATAGCCTGAATCAGCAGACTCTATGCATTTTTGCCAGTCAAAGCAGACCCTTTCGAAATGATTCAAATCATGCTTGTTCAATTTCGTTCAATATCCATATTTGTCGCACTGGCTCTCAACGTTTGGAGCTGTTTGGCGTCGCCAATTCAAGTGGACCTATCTGCCAAGGTGGATGCTGTAGATCCTCAAGTGATCGCCTGGCGCCGTCACATTCACCAGCAACCCGAGTTGTCGTACCAAGAGGTCAAAACCGCCGCTTTTGTCGTAGACCAATTGAAAAAAATGGGTGGCTTTGACATTCAAACTGGTCTTGGCAATACTGGCGTCAAAGCCGTTCTACGCGGTGGTTTGCCTGGCCCGGTCATTGCATTGCGCGCTGATATGGATGCCTTACCTGTTGAGGAGCGCAACGAACTGCCTTATAGGTCGAAGGTCAAGGCCATTTGGCAAGGCAAAGAGACCCCAGTCATGCATGCCTGCGGACATGATGCACATGTGGCCATGCTGCTGGGTGCTGCCCAAATACTTTCAGACCTCCGCGCCAATCTTGCTGGAACGGTTGTGTTTTTATTTCAGCCTGCTGAAGAATGGGGCACCGTGAACGGTGTGCCATCCGGCGGTCCCGCCATGGTCGCAGATGGCGCCATGGATAACCCAAAGGTTGAAGCAGTTTTTGGTCAGCACATCAATGCTCAAGCCCCTGGTGGCGGCATCAGCTATCGCAAAGGTGGGGCCATGGCCAGTGGCGACAGCTTCACGATCACCGTCAAAGGCAGCGGGGGGCATGGTGCCCAGCCCTGGGCCACGAAAGATCCGATAGTGACGGCCGCTCAAATCGTGAACAACATGCAGTCTGTGGTGAGCAGACAGGTCAATCTGGCAACTGGAGCAGCAGTTTTAACGGTTGGTCAAATTTCTGGCGGCAATCGCTTCAACATCATTCCGGAGACGGCAACCATTGCCGGGACGATCCGCGCACTTGATGAGCCGACCCGGGTTCTGTTACATCACTCTTTGAGTCGAATGGCCACGCACACTGCTGAGGCATCGGGCTTGGCGGCCGATGTACTGATTGAGCATGGTTACCAAGTCCTTCGCAACGAGCCTGTGTTGGCTGAAAAAATGGTTGGAGCATTGGAGAGTGCAGCAGGTCAAGGCATGGTTCGCGAGGGTTTGCCCAGTATGGCCTCGGAGGATTTTGGCGCTTTTGCCACACGAGCCCCGGGATTTTTCTGGTTTTTGAATGCTTCGGAAAACGCTGACAAAGCTGGTGCACCCAATCACTCGCCGCTTTTTAGGATAGATGAAAAATTCATGAAGGTCGGGGTCCGCGCCTTAGTGAACGTGACACTTGAGTATTTCGGGCAGCGATGATGCTTTTCTCACAGTCCCACGGGGCTATGTCCATGAGCACAGCTTAATTTCAGACCTATATCCCGAGCAACCGTGAAGCCATGTGTAGCTAACCTGAGAACCCACCCACATCAATCTCACCTCGGTGGCGAACCTGCACCCCCGCACGGTCGAAAAAAGTGTCCTGTGTCTCAAATAAACGCAGCGTTATAGCCTCATCAAGCAGAGGCCTTGCTGAACAACGCGTCGCACCCAGTGCCTGCCAGTATCTTGTCCAAACTGGCGCGTGCTTCCAAAGCCATTACTTGTCTTGCCGCTTGCAAGGCTTCGTGGCACTTCACCTGATAAGGGAACACTGGCTGCGTCCAAAGGTGTCCGTCAATGATGGTTTCAAAATGGGCTTTTCCCTTTGCAAAAGCCTGCGTGTTGGCCTTGAGGAATGGTATATAAGAACGGCCAATTTCTGTCAGCAATTCTTTAAGGTGCGCAGCAATCGTTGTTGGTTCTTGCCATGGCAAGTCAGTGTGTCCTGAGAGATCTTCTGTTCGGTCCAGCCACGCCCGCAAGCGCGGCGACGCATTGACCAGCAATTGCGCGGATGTGGGGTCCATGATGCCAAGCTGGGTCAATTGGCCAAAGATGGCGAAATCAGCCGCGGCTGGCCGAGCGCCGAACAAAAAACCGTGCCTTTCGATGACGCCGTCTAAGATGCCAATCAAGCGCTGGAAACTTTCTTCAATCACAGGTGCGGTCACTGCATTAGAGCCCACCAAGGGTAAACGCGAAATTTGACGTTTGGAGAAAGACTTAATCATGGTCATGGCAGATAAGTTGTCAAATTGCGGGTTTTGCC
>CAWUNN010000215.1:0-4364 GCA_963923185.1 uncultured Limnohabitans sp.
TTCGTCGACATGCAGTTGGGCCGCTTGGATGTCCATTTGCAGTTTTTGAATTTGTGCCATTGACTCTGAATGTTGAGCGCTGGTCAATCCACCTGAATACAAAGGAATGTTCAATTGCAAGCCCACATATTGCTGCCGGTTGTTCATGGTGCTGTTGCCAAAATCACCATGTCCATCCACGCGTTGTTGCATGGACCTGGCCAGCAAGGCCAGACTCGGTTGAGACTCCCATTGATGTGATTTGCTCCGCTCCTGTTCAAGTTCGAGTTGGGACTTGAGCAGGCGGATGCTGATGTTTTGGCTGTGTGCCTTTTGCTGATACGAGTCCAAATTGCTGGGCGAATCGACCCGATAGCTGACCATCCTGGTTTTCATGTCACTGAATTGATGGCTGCTCCAACCGGTGACATCGGTCAATACCTGTTGCACATTTTTGATCTGCTGAATCAAATGGGTTTTTTGCACTTCAAGTGATTGCTCTTGGGCTTGCGCTTCCAGCATGTCCGTGACGGCCACGTCGCCCACTTTGAAGCGTTCCTGGGCCTGTTCTCGTAGATTTTTGACGGCAAACCCATGTCGTTCCAATGATTCCAGTTGCTGCTTCAAGCTCAACCATTGGAAATAGGTCTGCACGGTGGCCAACATCAGTGTGTTGTGGGCACTGGCATATTCCAGTTCTGCCATTTGCGAACTGGTTTTGAGCTGTGCCGATTGGGTTTTCAATTGGGCGTTGATCAGCGGTTGTTGAATTTCCAGCATCCAGTTGTTGGCATTTCCTTGCCTGATCGACGTGCCAAAATCCACGCCATTGGAGGCGCCAAAACTAGGCGCCACAAAGTGGGCACCTGTCAACTGATTGTTGGCAGTCATTTGACCGACACCCGCACCCAGACTGACTTGGGGGCGCCACAAGGCCTTGGCTTGCTCCAAGCGATGCTGCCCCGCCTGTTTTGAAAACAAAGCCGATGCCGCTTCGGGGCTGTGCGCAGTCACAGCCAGCCAAATGTCACTCAGACTGGCAGCCCATGAGCTTGGCGCGGTCAGACTCAAGACAAGAGCCAAGGCATTCCAATGGGCCCAACGGGCTCGAAAGTTGCTCATGGCTCACCATCCCGGCTCGATGCCAAGCTTTTTCAAAATGGATTCCATCAAGCACCATTTGGTGATGCCGCTTTGGAGCAAATTGGCTCCCACAAAAGCAGTGAATGCCAACCACCAGGTGCTGACATAGAAGTAGCTTTCTTGCCAACCCAACGCCAGGCTGATCAGGACAAATGACCCTGCCACAACGCGCACAATTTGACCGGTTTTCATGGTTTTTCTCCTTGGTTTTCAATGTCTTGAGCCGGCATCAGCAGATGCAGGCGATGGCGATAAGCGGCGAAATACAGTGTCGGGATGACCACCAAGGTCAATACGGTCGAGACCGAAATGCCAAAAATCAATGAAATGGCCAAACCGTTGAAGATGGGGTCATCCAAGATGAAAAACGCACCCAACATCGCCGCCAGCCCCGTCAGTATGATGGGCTGTGCACGGGTATAGGCCGATTGCACGATGGCTTGCTTGAACGGCACGCCCGCGCGAACTTCGAGATGGATGAAATCAACCAGCAAAATCGAATTTCTGACAATGATTCCAGCCAAGGCAATCATGCCGATCATGCTGGTGGCCGTGTATTGGGCCCCCAACAGGGCATGACCAGGCATGACGCCGATGATGGTCAATGGAATCGGTGCCATGATGATCAGGGGGGTCAGGTATGAGCCAAACTGGGCCACCACCAACAGGTAGATCAACACCAAACCCACCGCATAGGCTGCACCCATGTCCCTGAACGTTTCGTAAGTGATTTGCCATTCCCCGTCCCACTTCAGTGCGTAGCCTGAATAGGCATCATCGGGTTGATGGATGAAATGCTCGTCCAGACGGGTGCCCAAGGGCGATTTGATCTGTGACACCGAGGCACGCATCTTGAACAGGCCGTAGAGTGGGCTGTCGATCGCCCCAGCCATGTCCCCCACCACATAATTCACCGGCAACAAATCTTTGTGATAAATGGGTTGCTCTTGCTCACTGGAGGTCACGTGCACCAGCTCACGCAAGGGAACCAAAGCTTGTTGGCTGCTGCGCACCTTGAGCTTGAGCAGGTCCTCCAGGTGACCATGCAGTGCATCGGGCAATTCCAACACCAATGGCGTGGCGTATTTGCTTTGATTGTGCAAAATGCCAACCGATTCACCGCTCAGGCTGGCGCGCAGGGTCGAAGCGATCGCTGCGGGTGTCACGCCCACTTCGGCGGCTTTTTTTCTGTCGATCAGCAGCAATTGACGCTCTGCCTTGGCAATGCTTGAATCATCGACATCGACCACTCCAGGCGTTTGGGCAAAAGCGGCACGCACTTGTTGGGCCACATCCAGGCGCCCTTGGTCATCAGGCCCATAGATTTCAGCCACCAGGGGGGACAAAACAGGGGGACCCGGGGGCACTTCGACGACTTTGACATTGGCGCCCCAGGTCGCCCCAATGTGTTGCAATTCGGGTCGAAGTCGGGTGGCGATCGAATGGCTTTGTTCATGTCGGTGATGTTTGTCCACCAAATTGACTTGGATATCGCCCACATGACCCCCTGAGCGCAAGTCATACTGACGCACCAAGCCGTTGAAGTTGATCGGCCCTGAAGTCCCCGCATAAGCTTGTGTGTCGATCACTTCAGGCACGGTCTTCAAGTGTTCGGTCAGCTCGTGCAGCACCGCGGTGGTCTTCTCCAAGGGGGTGCCAACTGGCATGTCCACCATGACTTGAAATTCGGATTTGTTGTCAAAGGGCAGCATCTTGAGCTGGACCCAGCCCAACATGGGCAGGGCCACCGACACCCCGATCAGGGCTGCAATCCCGACACCCAGCCAGCGTCGGTTTTTTTGACCATGGACTTCATCTAGCAATGGCGTGAACCATTTCTGGAAAACTGGCTTCAATCGCGCGCTGAGCCCATGGTGAGTGGGGCCTTGTGACGAGCTGGGATTCATCCACAAGCGTGCCAGCCAGGGGGTGATGACAAAGGCGATGGCCAAGGACAATAACATGCCCAAACTGGCGTTGATCGGTATCGGACTCATGTAAGGACCCATCAGGCCCGAGACAAAGGCCATTGGCAACAAAGCCGCGATCACTGTCAATGTCGCCAAAATCGTGGGTCCACCCACTTCATTGACCGCTCCTGGGATCAGTTGAAGCAGGGTTTTGCCAGGTTCCATTTGCTGATGGCGATGGATGTTTTCCACCACCACGATGGCGTCATCGACCAAGATGCCAATGGAGAAAATCAGCGCAAACAACGAGACTCGGTTCAACGTGAAGCCCCAAGCCCAGGATGCGAACAAAGTGGCAGACAAAGTCAGCACCACGGCCACGCCCACAATCGCAGCCTCTCTGCGTCCCAATGCCAAAAACACCAGTGCCACCACCGAAGCGGTGGCAAACAGCAATTTTTGGATCAATTTGACAGCCTTGTCATTGGCCGTGACGCCGTAATTTCGGGTCACCGTGACGTCGACCTCCTCGGGGATCAAGGTGTTTTTCAGATGCTCGACCCGTGAAATCACCGCATTGGCCACATCGATGGCGTTTTCACCCGTTTTTTTGGTCACACTCATGGTCACCGCTGGTTGACCGTTGAACCAAGCCAAACGGGAGATGGGTTGTGGGCCTTCTTCAATTTGGGCCACGTCTTTCAAGTAGACCGGACGTGCATGTTGCACAGAGACCATCAAGTCGCCCACCTCGCTGGCAGACGACAAAAAGGGACCCGTTTCAACGGAAATGACCTGATTGGCCCTGATCAGCTCACCCACGGCTTGGCCTTGGTTGGCCGATTGAATCGAAGCCCGTAAATCTTGAATGTCCAGTCCATGTGCGTTGAGTTTGACGGGATCAATGCGCACCATCACTGCATGCCCAGGTCCGCCCAGTGTTTGCACGGTGCGCGTACCCGGCACCCGCTTGATCTCCAGCTCCATGGCGTGGGCCACGCGCTCCAGATCGTGGGCCGAGGTCTGTGGATTTGGACTGTGCAAAGTCAAATTGACGATGGGCACATCGTCAATGCCTTTGGGTTTGATCAAAGGGGTCAGCACGCCCATGTCGGCTGGAATCCAGTCGGCGTTGTCGCGCAATGTGTCGTGCAAACGAACCAGGGCTTCGGTGCGTGGCACCCCCACTTTGAACTGCACGGTCAAAATAGCCACGCCAGGTCTGGACACGCTCATCACATGGTCAACGCCCACCATCTGCGACAACACTTGCTCGGCGGGTGTGGCCACTTGTTCGGTCACATCAGCGACGCTGGCACCCGGGTAAGGCAC
>CAWUNN010000216.1:0-4362 GCA_963923185.1 uncultured Limnohabitans sp.
CGAAGACCTCAAAATCTTGCCCCAATGCACCCTGCCCTTGACCGGTCAGCAAGTGGTCGATCGCATCATCACCGATTTGGCGGTGATGGACGTCACCCCTGAAGGTCTCAAGGTCATTGAGTTGGCCCCAGGGGTCACGCACGAGTTTTTGCAATCCAAGACGGGCGTTGCGCTCATTTTTTGAGCAAGGTCTGGCAACGGCCGGGCATTTCATGAATGTGTCATCAAACCGTCGCAAAATGTCGGTTTGATCGAAAGTGATTTGATGTTGCGCCCTTTGCCACTTGTTGCGCTGATGCTGCTGAGTCTTTGCGGGGTTGCGCAGGCTTCGGACCCAGAGTCGTTCCCTGAATATGAAGACAGCACGGCCCGTTTTCAGGCCACTTACAACACCCAAACCCATGGTTCGTTTCATTCGTTGATGCCCGATGGGCCCAACAGCCTGAGGTCGCGCCGGGATTACATGTACACCTTCAGCGCCACGGCCCATTGGGGCATGCGACTGAACGCCAATACCGAGCTTTACTTCAACCCCGAGGTCGTCCAAGGTGCCCCTTTCTCGGGGGCCTTGGTGGGCGTGGGCGGATTCACCAACGGTGAGATCACCCGTGCGTCAGGGCGCAATCCGGTTTTCTATCGACAACGCCTGTTCATGCGCAAGACCTGGGGCGAAGGCGGTGGCACCGACAAAGTGGACCCCGATTTCAATCAAATGGCGGGCCGTGTGGATCGCAACCGTTGGGTGTTGACGGTGGGCAACTTTTCTTTGCTGGACGTTTTTGACGACAACAACTACGCCAAAGACCCACGCACGCAGTTCATGAACTGGGGCAATTGGACCTATGCCGCCTACGACTACGCGGCCGATGCCAGGGGCTATGGTTGGGGGGCTGTGCTCGAGTGGTACCACGGTGATTGGGCCATTCGGGGTGGACGCATGAACACCCCCCAGACCCCCAACAGCTTGGCGATGGACTTTGCCTTTGCCCGGCATTTTGGCGATCAAATTGAAGTCGAACATGCCCACCAGTGGCTGGGCCAACCAGGAAAGGTCAGGGTGTTGGCCTACAACAACCGGGCGGTCATGGCCAACTTCGATGATGCCACCCGCTATTTGGCACAAACTGGATACCCGACACAGACAGGGCCTGGTGCCTTGATTGCCGTGCGCGGGCCAGTGCGCTCCAAGATAGGGGTGGGTCTGAACGTCGATCAAGCGTTCACGGACCAGTGGGGGGCCTTCATGCGCTTGATGTGGTCTGACGGCAAGACCGAGACATTGGCCTTCACCGAGGTCGACCAGTCCTTGTCCATCGGTACTTTGCTTCAAGGCAGTCTGTGGGGGCGAGGGCAAGACAGCGTCGGCTTGGCCTACATGGTCAACCGCATCTCTGATGCCAGAAGAAGGTTCTTAGACGCCGGTGGTGTGTCGTTTTTCATTGGCGATGGCTACCGGGGCATGCGCATGGGCGATGAGCGCATCTCCGAGACTTTTTACAGCTGGGGTTTGGCGCCAGGCCATTGGGTGACCCTGAACTGGCAACGCTTGGTCAATCCGGGCTACAACGCCGATCGCGGACCCGTGAATGTGTTGGCGTTGCGTTGGCACACCGAATTCTGATCATGTCTCTGGGTGGGTCTGTGACCCAGTGGATCAAGTGCCCTGTGTCAGGTTGGGCCAGTGCATCTTCAATTCGGCCGCATTCAAGGTCGTATCGATCACTTGTTCCAACTCTTCATGCTCTGGGTTGACCCATTGCTGCATGTTCGGCTCAGACTCTTGTGACCACTCATTGGGTACAGAACGGGAGGTGAACCGGCTGGGCAATACAGAGGGCGCAGGGATCCACTCAGGAAGCACATTGGGTTCAATCCAGGTCGTTGAGCCGTGCTGGACAATGTGATTCATGGCATGCTTTCTCATCTTCAAAGGGAGCTTGTTCAAATCGTAGCCCAAAAGGGGTGACCTCGCAAATCCAAGTTCGGTGACCGATCAAGATTCCTTTTGCCAACCATTTCGATGTTGGACCAATGTCATGGCTGTTTTGAAATCTGGTGTTCGAACCCCAATGATTTCATAGTCCATGGAGCAGACATCCGTACAGTGCAGGCTTTCCAGGAACACCAATTTGGCTGTGGCAATGGGCATGGCCAAGGATGTGCCGGGCTTCTCCGAAGCAAAACTGGGATGGGCTGCAAAAAAGATTTCGCCTAAATTGAAAGGTTGAAGCAATTCAAGTTGCTTTTCATAAGTGAGATACAAATCCCACATGATGGTTTCAATGCGAGGTTGCGCGAATTCAACGGATTCCAGTCCGATTTGATCTTTGGCTTCTACCCTGCTGATGGGATGGCCATGATAGAAAAGTTTGGAAGTCAAACTTTCAACGATGTCTTGAATTTTGTGCCCATCTGAACTTTTGTTCATGTGCATCGAAAGCAATTTGGTGGCCAGGCTTCTGGATTGAGACAGTATGCGTTTGACATTGCCCAGAGCCAACGGATGCACTTGCTGAGCCAGTAAATTGAAGGTTTGGACCAACTCATCTTCATGCGTGATACCGGCATCTTCTTTGACCAATTGCAAATAGGCTGTGACATCCTCGACGCTCACGCCCAGGCGACTCCCGCGCGGATTGCTGGGATCTAGCAATGGATTGAACGGGCCATTGACTGTGGGGTCAGTAGGACCCAATGTCCCCATGGGATGCATGATGATACGGTTGGCCCCCATGGCAGTGAGTGTGGCGGCACTGAAAGCCCGGAATGGAACCAATACGGAGAGTTCGTCCGTGAACTCGCGCAACAAAGAGACCAGTCTCCAAGGCACGGTGGTGTCCCCTCCGTTGCTGTAGATGAACAAATCAATCTTGGGTTTGCCATGGCGAGATCTTTTCTGGATCTCTTGCAAATGGGGATAGATCTGCCTGATGATGTCTTGCGCCATCTGGACCTCAAGACCTTGGCGGGTGCTGGTCACATAGGCAATGACTTTCGTTTCTCGTTCAGTTTCAAGTTGCTTGATCAACGCCCTTCGCTCAGCCAATGCAGGATCAGACCTTTTGGATTTGGGTGCTTTGTCATTGACCATGGCTGGATCTCAAAATATATGATATTGTATTATAATTAAATCATTTTTTAAATTAATAGAATTCAATTTTGATCCATGCGCCTGCAAAGGACAGTCCTTGACGGTGTCTGGTCAAGTGATGGCATATCGGCGCTGAAGAGGGAGTGCGGGCTGTGTCAGACCGGCCCACAAGGCCAGTGGCACGCCTTCGATGGGTCAACTGCGGCGCAGTGGTGCGGGCGCAATCGCTAGAGTGAGGCAAATTGGAGCGGGCGATGGGAATCGAACCCACGTCTTGAGCTTGGGAAGCTCAGGTCCTGCCATTGAACGACGCCCGCCAGGCCATCGATTGTATGACGCGATCAGCTGGTTTTCAGGCTGCGTTGCAAGGCACGCCCAGCGCGCTCAAAGTATTTCATCGCCTTGGGGGTGCAGACCACGTGTTTGGTGCGGCGGTTGTCACCCTCGTATTGGTGCTTGATCAAGCCTGACTCCAGCAAAATGCCCAGTTTGCGATGCAAAGTGGCTGGCGAGGCGATGGCAGTCACACCCATGGCTTCGGTCACCGTCATGCTGCGCCCTCCCGAGGCCTCACGCATGGCGATTTCCTCCAATAGGCGAAGGGCATCCTGATCCAAGCTGGGAAGCTCGTCATTCACCTCCAGCGTGTGCAAGACATGGAGGAAGCGCAAGTACAGCAGATGTGCTTTCATGATTGATATTTTAATAGGCCAAGGGGCGGCAGAGGTAGGTAGTTTCCGATACCCCCTTGTTCACGTTGCGATCAGGGTCATTTCAAAATGTCGCCCACACACAGGTATTTCATTTCCAGGTACTCGTCCATGCCATGGCTTGAGCCCTCGCGACCCAAGCCCGATTGTTTGACGCCACCAAACGGCACATGTTCGGTGGCAATGATGCCCACATTGATGCCCACCATGCCATATTCCAGCGCTTCGCTGACGCGGAAGATGCGCCCGACATCGCGGCTGTAAAAATAGCTGGCCAAACCATATTCGGTGTCGTTGGCCATTTGGATCGCATCTTGTTCGGTTTTGAATTTGAACACCGGCGCAAAGGGGCCAAAAGTTTCTTCTTTCGCACAAGCCATGTCCGGGGTGGCATGGGCCACCACGGTGGGTTGAAAAAACTGTCCTTGCAGCGCTTGACCACCGGTGATCAATTGGCCGCCCTTGTCCAGCGCGTCCTTCAGGTGACGCTTGACTTTTTCTACGGCTGCAGGTTCGATCAATGGACCTTGCACCACACCTGTCTCTTATACACATCTCCGA
>CAWUNN010000217.1:0-4330 GCA_963923185.1 uncultured Limnohabitans sp.
AACGACCAATTGCCCCTATTTGCCGAAATCTCCGGACAGTAGTGGGTCAGACCCCAATTTGTGTTCATTCGGGTTGAAGGCCGGCGTCGGCAAAGGCTTTGCTCCAGGCCTGCAGTTGTTCGGGCATGAAGACGGCCATTTCGGCAGGGGATGAGCTGACCAAATCAAAGCCCAGTTGGTCTATTTTGTCTTTGACCTCGGGTCTGGCCATGGCCTCGGCCATGGCCTTGCTCATGCGCTGAGCGATATCGATAGGCATTTTGGGTGGGCCAAACAGGGCAGCCCAGGTGCCTGCGGTCAGAGGTGGGACACCCGCCTCAGTGGCGGTGGGGACTTGGGGCAAAACGCTCCAACGTTTGTTCATCAACACCGCCAGGGCTTTGAGTTTGCCTTCTCTGATGTGAGGCAAGGCACTGACTGGGGTCGCAAAGGTGAGTTGCACATGCCCGCCCAAAATATCATTGACCGTTTGCGATTCACCCTTGTACGGGATCAGGCTCATGTCCAGCTTGGCTTCTTTGGTCAGGCGCGTGTACATCAATTGCGTCACGCTGCTGTAGCTGCCGTAGCCGAATTTGCCTGGTTTGCTGCGGATGAGCTGGATCAATTCTTGGGCGTTTTGCACCGGCTGTTGCGCCCCCGTGACCAGAAGGTAGATGTAGCGCCCCGCCAAGGTGATGGGGGTGAAACTCTTCAAAGGGTCGTATGGCGGGTTTTTCCTGAGCAGAGGCACTTGCATCATGGGCGTGTTCGATGCCAGAAAGTAGGTGTGACCATCAGGCTCGGCGCGAATCACCATTTCAGCGGCAATCACACCGTCCGCACCGGGTCGGTTTTCTACCAGCACCGGTTGACCCAGAGTCTGTGTCAACACTTGAGCCAAGATGCGGGCCACCAAGTCGGTGGAGCCCCCTGGGGGAAATTGCAAAATGATGCGAATGGGTTTGGTGGGCCAGGCACTTTGGGCCCACAGGCTGCCTGAGGCAGCGGTCAAAGCCCATGCGCTGTGCGTTAAAAAATCACGACGTCCCGACTGCATCATCCTTGGTCCTTGAAGATCTGTTGTGCCCCCTCTAATTTACACCTGCTCAGGGGGCAAGAACCACAGGATGAACAAGCTGGCACTGTCTTTCGGGTGACCCCGCGCAAGCTTGCGTTTGGGGGCACAATGCCACCATGCAAGATCTTGATGCCCCCATTGCCTACATGGCACGCACCAGAGCCTACTATTTGGCTCTGGGCTATCAAAACCCCTACGAATGGGCGCATTTTGATGAAGTCCCTTTTCGGACCTTGGGCCAGGCTTTGCCTCAAACCCGGCTCACGCTGGTGACCACGGCCGCCCCTTTTCAGCCCGACAAAGGCCCTCAAGGTCCCCGAGCTCCCTACAACGCCGCCCCTAAGTTTTACAAGGTGTACTCAGGTGACACAGCGCAAGACCATGACGTGCGCGTGGCGCATGTGGCGATTGATCGCAAACACACCCACATGGAAGACACGCAGTGCTGGTTTCCTTTGCCCACCTTGCGCGCATTGGCCCAACAAGGTCAGTTCCTGTTGGCCCCGCGCTTTCATGGCATGCCCACCAACCGCAGCCAACGCCACACCCTCAATGTCGACGTGCCCGAGTTGATCACGCGCTGCCAAGAGGACCGCGTGGATGCGGCGATCTTGGTGCCCAACTGCCCCATCTGCCATCAAACCTTGTCGCTGGCCGCGCGCGAGCTCGAACGCGTGGGCATCGCCACGGTGATCATGGGTTGTGCCCGTGATGTCGTCGAGCATTGTGGGGTTCCACGCCTCTTGTTCAGTGATTTTCCGCTGGGCAATGGGGCGGGCAAACCTCACGACAAAGACAGCCAAGTGCAAACCCTGCAACTGGCACTGCAACTGCTGGTGCAGGCCAAGGGCCCCAGAACGACTTGGACATCACCCCAACGGTGGAGCGAAGATCTGTCCTGGAAGCTGGACTACGCCAACCCTGAGCGGATGAGCCCGCAAGAATTGAAGGCGGCTTGGGATGAAGCCGAAAAGGTTCGAATCGAAGCACGGGCTTTGCGCGAAAAAACCTTGACCCGCTGAATCTGCAGCGGGACGGTCCCACTCAGAATCCCAAGCCCTCAACCAGCTCAGTGGGCAAACCCAGCGTTGGGCAGGCCTCCAGTCAAATGGGGCTGGTTCAAATGCCTGGGCTTGATGACGCCGCCTTGGGACGCCAGCCATGTTTCGACCACGTCCCACACCATGGGCCATTTTCGGTGCCGCGCATCCTCTGAGACTGGACACCAGCCTGCCACTTTGTAGATTTTGTGCGCCTCAAGCGGTCGGCCCCTCAAGCGCATGTTGTGAATGCGCGACCCCATGGCGGCCGTCGGGTCGCAACTGAACTGCAAGCCCCCCACCCTGACCATGTCACCGCCTTGCTGGTAATACGGGTCCGGGTTGAAAAGGTTGTCACAGACATCTTCAAGCACGGTTTTGATGTCCTGTCCGCTCATGTCTGTCAAAGTGGCATAAGAGTAAGTGGTGGCGGTCATGTCCATCAACCACTCTCGGGTGATGGCTTGCCCGGGCAACAAAGTGGTGCCCCATCTGAATCCTGGAGAAAATGCAATCTCAGCGCCTTGCACATCCATCAGGGCATCGATCAAGAGTTGGTCCCCGCTGCCACTGAAATTGCCACGCCGGTACAACAAACCTTCGGTGACCCCCAAGCGCTGTTGCAACCGTTCCAGGTGGGGGGCACGGATGTGGGTGATCAAGTCGGCCATGGCTGGATCGGGTTGGAGCCATTGCGAAAACACCGGCAACAGCTTGTACCTGAAGTCGGTCACGCGTTCGCCTTTGACTTCAAAGTCAAGCACGCCCAAAAATTTGCCATTGGAACCTGCATTGGTGACGATGGTCTGACCACTGGCATTCGAGACCACCAGGGGCACAGGCACGCCATCGTGGGTGTGACCTCCCAAAATGGCATCGATGCCTGTGATTCGACTGGCCAATTTCAGATCGACGTCGATGCCGTTGTGGCTGAGCAGCACCACCACCTTGGCACCTTGAGCGCGAACCTCATTGACTTGTTGCTGAAGGCTTTGCTCTTGAATGCCAAATTCCCAATCGGCCACCCAATGGCGCGGGTTGGCGATGGGGGTGTATGGAAATGCTTGTCCCAAGATGGCACAAGACACCCCATTGATTTCACGCATCACATAGGGCTTGAACACGGGGTCGCCAAAGTCAACGGTCTTGATGTTTTGCGCGACAAAGTCAATGTGCCCTTTCAATTCGTGTTCAACCAGATGCTGCACGCGCTCCATGCCCAAGGTGAATTCCCAATGGCCGGTCATGACATCGACCCCCAACAGCTTGGTTGCCTCGACCATGTCTTGCCCCTGTGTCCACAAAGCGGTGGCCGAGCCTTGCCAAGTGTCCCCACCGTCCAACAGCAGCGCGCCGGGGCGGCTGGCCTTGAGTTGTTTGACCAAGGTGGCCAGGTGCGCAAAGCCACCGACTTTGCCAAAGCGATGAGCCGCCGACTCGAAGTCAAGATGGGTCAAAGCATGCGCGGTGGCGCTGCCTGCTCGCACGCCACAGGCTTTGAGCAATTGTTCTCCCACCAAATGCGGCAATTTGCCCTTTGCCAAGCCCAATCCCAAATTGATGCTGGGTTCTCTGAAGTGAATGGGCAAGAGCTGCGCATGACAATCGGTCATGTGCAACAGCGACACCTGACCGAAGGCGGGCAGATCGTAAAACCCAGTGCCGGTATCGCTTAGGCCATGGGCAGGGCTGGACAGACCGGCCACACTGGCCGCGCCCATCAATTGCAAAAACTCTCGTTTGTTCAGATCCATGTCAGTGGTTGACCGGCGATTGAGGGTCCAGCAACAAAGCCACGATGTGTCGGATTTGCTCGGGACTCAGGATACCCATGTGTCCAAATCGAGGCATGCTCGAGCATGCGTTGTAGGCTTTGGCATTCCAGATCTTGCCCCAGGTGTACTGGACGATGGCTTGCGCTGCTGGGCTGTATGGGTCGGTCACGCCGCGCAGCTTGCCGTATTGATACAAGCTGGGACCCAGGTTGCCGTAGGCAATTTCTTGCTGGCTGATTTGATGGCAGTTGTAGCAGTTGCCACCATTGGGCGTTCGGGGGTCGTCAGACCAAGTCAAACCACGACCGCTTTGAGCAATGTTCTCACCCTGTCTCCAGTCACCTAGATATTGACCGTCTGCGGGCCAAACGATGGTCTTCAAGTTGGTCGAGCGAATGGACTCATCCGTGGCTGGATCCAATGCGCGCCCTTGCACATCGGCTTGGCTGCACAGG
>CAWUNN010000218.1:0-4318 GCA_963923185.1 uncultured Limnohabitans sp.
CGGACAAATCAGCAAAAAACAAATGATGATTGACCACCACCACCTCTGCGGCCAAGGCTTGGCGTCGAGCGGCCATCAGGTGGCAGTCTTTGTGATGGCTGCATTCGCTGCCCAAGCAGTTGTCTTTGTTCGAGGTGATGAAAGGGATCAAGCTTGAGCGCTCGTCCAGCCCCGGCATTTCGGCCAAATCGCCCGTGCGGGTGGCCTGACTCCATTGTTCAACCTTGGCCAATTGGCGCACACTGGCCCGATCGGGCAACAAGCCATCTTGGCGGGTCATGTGCAGTCGATGCGTGCACAGGTAATTGGCCCGGCCCTTGAGCAAAGCCGTTTTGACAGGCAAGGCCAAAGCCGCGATCAGTCTTGGCAAGTCGCGTTTGAAGAGTTGATCTTGCAACGTCTTGGTGGCCGTCGAGATCAATACCCGTTGTCCGCTGAGCAACGCAGGCACCAAATAGGCAAAGGTCTTGCCGACACCCGTGCCAGCCTCCACCACCAGGGCCTGCTTTTGCTCTATGGCCTGGACCACAGCCAGCGCCATCTCGGTTTGGCCGCTGCGTGGCTTGAAATGGGGGTCTGCCGTGGACAGCGATCCATCGGGCTCAAAGACTGCGCGGACCGCCGCATCCAATTCAAGTTCTGGGCTCAAGGCGGGCTCTGCTTTTCAAGGATTTTGGTGCGCCGCTCTCGGGCTTTGTCAGCGCGCATCTGAGCTTGCAGCGCTCGTTGTTGTTCCAGCAAGGGGGCCAGTGCTTGGCTTTTTTCAGTCTGGACCTGTTGGCGACAATCGGTGACGTTGAATTTTTGATGGCAATCGCGCAAGCGCTGATGAAATGACTCTTCCAGTTGGGATCGTTGATCCTTGATCGCTTCCAGGTCTTGGGCCAGATCTGACCACGCCGGTGCTGCGGTCCCAAGGGCACATGACCAAACCATCGACCTGAAAAGAAGATGTTTCATGTCAAAGAGGTGTCCACCAGTCGTCGTTCAAGGGCCAAAAATTCGGTCGATTGCATTTCTTGCAAACGCGAGACCGTGCGCGGAAATTCGTGAGCCAAGGGGCCTTCGGTATACAAATGCTCGGGCTCGCATTCGGCCGAGATCACCAATTTGACTCGACGGTCGTAAAGCACATCGACCAACCAGGTGAAGCGACGGGCTTCAGAGGCCATGCGAACGGGCATGTGGGGCACATCACTGAGAAACACCGTGTGAAACTGAGTGGCAATCTCCAGGTAATCGTTTTGTGAGCGTGGACCGCCACACAGGGCTTTGAAATCAAACCAAACCAGACCACCCGCTCGTCGGCGAGCGGCAATCACGCGCGACTCGATGTGCAAATCAGGATCTTCATCGGCGCATTCGGCCAGCTTGTTGAACGTCTCGGTCATGGCAGCGTCTGCCACAGGGCCGTTGGGCTGATGGTACAAATCTGCCGATTCAAGGGTGCGTCGTCGATAGTCCACCCCGTGATCGACATTGATGACTTCAAGCTTTTGGTTGAGCAGATCGATGGCGGGCAAAATGCGATCGCGGTGCAAGCCCCCTGGGTACAAGTCATCGGGCTTGAAGTTGGATGTGGTCACAAATCCGACCCCGTGTTTGAACAAAGACTCTAGCAGCCGGTGCAAAATCATGGCGTCGGTGATGTCGGCCACGTGAAACTCATCAAAACAAATCAGTTTGTAGCGCTTGGCGATCTGAGCTCCCAACACATCCAGCGGATTGACGGTGCCTTGCAAAGCACGCAATTCGCGGTGCACCTCGCGCATGAACTCATGAAAGTGCAGACGGGTTTTGCGCACAATGGGCACCGATGAGTAAAAGCAATCCATCAAAAAGCTTTTGCCACGCCCCACTCCGCCATACATATAGACACCGCGAGGAATATCGGGGTGGTTGATGATTTTTTTCAGGCGATTGGCACGCTTTTCCTTATAGACCGACCATTCTTGGGCACAGCGCTCAAGGGCAGCGACCGCGGCCAATTGCGCTGGATCGCTGGAAAATTTTCTGCTTTGCAGTTCGTGTTGATAAGCTTGCGTGACGGTCATGGGTCGGATTTTGCCTGAGCCAGGCCCCCAGTTAGGCGGTGATCTGAGCAAGTGGTGTGCACCATGCGACAGGGGTCTGAAGAGGACTCACCCTTCAGACCCCTGTTGGCATGCAGACTGATTTAAAAGTTCAAAGTCCGCTTGTCCACAGCCAATGCCGCCTCTTTGGTCGCCTCAGACAACGAAGGATGGGCATGGCAAATGCGGGCAATGTCTTCGGCACTGGCCTTGAACTCCATGGCCACCACGGCCTCTGAGATCAACTCGCTGGCCATGGGGCCGACGATGTGAACACCCAAGATCTCATCGGTTTGGGCATCGGCCAAAAACTTGACCATGCCCGTGGTGTCGCCCAACGCTCGGGCACGGCCATTGGCCATGAACGGGAAAGTGCCGGCTTTGTAAGCCACACCATCGGCTTTGAGTTGTTGTTCGGTGCGGCCCACCCAAGCGATCTCAGGGCTGGTATAGATGACCCATGGGATGGTGCCAAAGTTGACATGACCGTGTTGACCCGCGATGCGCTCGGCCACCGCCACGCCCTCTTCTTCGGCCTTGTGCGCCAACATGGGGCCACGCACCACATCGCCCACCGCCCACACACCGGGCACGTTGGTGCGGCATTGTTCATCGACGGCGATGGCCCCGCGCTCATCCAGCTGCAAGCCAATCGCCTCGGGGTTCAGTCCCAATGTGTTGGGCACACGACCGATCGAGACGATCAGTCGGTCGGCTTCTAGGATTTGATCTTGGCCTTTGGCATCTTGGTAGGCCAAAGAGACGCCTTTTTTCGATGTTTTGACTTCACCGACCTTGACCCCCAACTCGATCTTCAGACCTTGCTTGTCAAACGCTTTTTTGGCCTCTTTGGCAATTTGCTCATCGGCTGCTCCTAAGAAAGTGGGCAACCCTTCCAAAATGGTCACATCTGCGCCCAGTCGACGCCAGACCGAGCCCATCTCAAGACCGATCACGCCTGAGCCAATGATGGCCAGTTTTTTAGGCACAGCACCGATGCGCAAGGCGCCGTCGTTGGACAGCACCTTGTCTTCATCCAAAGGAACCCCAGGCAAGGCTCTGGCGTTGGAGCCTGTGGCCACGATCACCTGTTTGGCCGTCAACACCTCGGTGTCTTTGCCTGCCACTTGAACTTGAATGCCCTCGGCGCTTGAGCCGACAAAAGATCCGCGGCCATGGAAAAAACTGACCTTGTTTTTTTTGAACAGGTACAAAATGCCGTCGTTGTTTTGCTTGACCACCTGGTCTTTGCGGGCCAGCATCTGGGCCACATCCATCCTGACCGATGCCACGCTGATGCCATGTTCGGCAAAGTGGTGATTGGCATGATCAAAATGCTCAGAAGACTGCAGCAAGGCCTTGGAGGGGATGCAACCCACGTTGGTGCAGGTGCCCCCAGGGGCTGGGCCACCGTTGGCGTTTTTCCACTCGTCGATGCAAGCCACCGTTTGGCCCAGCTGGGCGGCACGGATGGCTGCGATGTAACCACCGGGGCCGCCACCGATCACGACGACGTCAAAATTTTTGCTCATGATGAAACGCTTTTAAATGTCAAACAACAGGCGCGAGGGGTCTTCCAGCGCTTCTTTCATGGCCACCAGGCCCAAGACGGCTTCGCGGCCGTCGATGATGCGGTGGTCATAGGACATGGCCAGGTAGTTGATGGGGCGCACCACCACTTGGCCGTTTTCAACCACAGCGCGGTCTTTGGTGGCGTGAACCCCCAAAATGGCCGACTGGGGTGGGTTGATGATGGGGGTGGACAACATCGAGCCGAACACGCCACCGTTGGAGATCGAGAACGTGCCACCGGTCATCTCTTCGATGCCCAATTTGCCGTCGCGGGCTTTCACGCCAAACTCGGCAATTTTCTTCTCGACATCGGCAAAGCTCATTTGATCGGCGTTGCGCAAAATCGGCACCACCAAACCACGGGGTGAACCGACGGCGATGCCGATGTCAAAGTAGCCGTGGTAGACGATGTCATTGCCATCCACGCTGGCGTTGAGCACGGGGTATTTTTTCAAGGCGTGCACTGCAGCTTTGACAAAAAAGCTCATGAAGCCCAGTTTGACGCCATGCTCTTTTTCAAACTTGTCTTGGAAGCGCTTGCGCATTTCCATGACGGGGGCCATGTTGACCTCGTTGAAGGTGGTCAAAATGGCGTTGGTGGCTTGCGACTGCAACAAGCGCTCGGCCACTCGGGCGCGCAAGCGCTTCCAAGACAAGTTTGAAAAAGAGCATGG
>CAWUNN010000219.1:0-4311 GCA_963923185.1 uncultured Limnohabitans sp.
TGCCCCGCTTGGACAAGGCCACCAGCACCAGCGCATGGTTCAGCGCCCTAGAAGGTCGAGGCGTGGGGGTGCGCATCGATCCCATTGACCGTGCCGCTTTGCCTGCTTGGATCGCTCAACGACTGGCGGCTCAGGGCCAAAAAGTGGCCGAGGGCGAGGCGGGACAGCAGACCTTGCAGTTTTTTGCTGACCGGGTCGAGGGCAACTTGTTGGCTGCCCATCAAGAAATCCAAAAGCTGGCGCTGTTGTATCCACGGGGTGAACTCAGCCTCGAGCAAGTCGAGGCTTGCGTGCTGAACGTGGCGCGATACGATGTCTTTAAATTGGGCGAGGCTGTTTTATCAGGCCATCAGGCGCGGGTGCTGCGCATGCTCGACGGTTTGCGTGCAGAGGGCGAGTCAGAAGTACTGGTTCACTTCGCTTTGGCCGAAGACATTCGAGCGCTGCGACAAATCAAAGAATCAGTGGCCCAAGGTCAACCTTTGCCGCTGGCCTTGCGAGAAAACCGGGTTTGGGGGCTGCGCGAGCGCCTCTTTGAGCGGGTGTTGCCACGGTTGGCCCAAGTCGATTTGGACAATTTGTTGCTGGCGGCCCACACCGTGGACGGTTTGGTCAAGGGATTGAGACACCCTGAGTGGCCATCGGACCCTTGGCAAGCGCTGCATAAACTGGCCACGCAGCTGTGCCAAGCCTGTCAGCCGACAGCGACCCAAGGCAGATGAAACGCTGACCACCTACAATTGGGACATGAACACAGTTTCGGTCCCCGATCTGGTGCGAGCCCTGGGTGCGCAAGCCCGAGCCGCCAGCGCCCTCATGGCCAAAGCCAGTGCCGATCAAAAGGCCAAGGCCTTGCGTCAATTGGCGCGCTTGTTGCGCGCCAATGGGGCTGCTTTGCAGCGCAGCAACGAACAAGACCTCAGCCGAGCGCGATCGGCAGGCTTGGCTGAGCCCATGGTCGATCGACTGAAGTTGACCCCTTCCATCATCGAGACATGTGCGCTGGGGTGTGATCAGTTGGCGGGCATGCCTGACCCCATTGGTGAAATTTCAGGTCTCAGGCAACAACCCAGTGGCATCAGGGTGGGGCAAATGCGAGTGCCTTTGGGTGTGTTTGGCATGATCTTTGAGAGTCGACCCAACGTCACCATCGAAGCCGCCAGCCTGTCCATCAAAAGCGGCAATGCTTGTATTTTGCGTGGCGGCTCTGAGGCCATTGAATCGAACAAAGCGCTGGCCGCATTGGTTCAGCAAGCCCTGGCTGAGGTGGGCTTGCCCGCCGATGCGGTGCAGTTGGTGCCCATCACCGATCGCGAAGCGGTCGGCCAGCTCATTGCCAGCCCCGAATGGGTGGATGTGATCATCCCCCGAGGCGGCAAAGGACTGATCGAGCGCATCAGCGCCCAGGCCAAAGTGCCCGTCATCAAACACCTGGACGGCAATTGCCACACTTACGTCGATGACCCTGTCGATCTGAACATGGCGTGCAAGGTGACCGACAACGCCAAAACCCAAAAGTACAGCCCCTGCAACGCGACCGAGAGCCTGTTGGTGGCGCGTGGCGTGGCGGCGGCTTTTTTGCCGCGCATGGCCCACTTGTTGGCCGCCAAGGGAGTCGAGCTTCGGGCATGCCCCGAGGCGTTAGAGTTGTTGGCCCCAGTCAAGGGCTTGAAATGCGTGGCGGCCACTGAACAAGACTGGTTTGAAGAATACTTGGCCCCCATTCTCAGTGTCAAAGTGGTGGCTGGGGTGGACGAGGCCATTGCGCACATCAACCGTTATTCAAGCCACCATACCGATGCGATTTTGACCACTGACCATCTGCATGCGCAACAGTTTTTGCGCGAAGTCGATTCGGCCAGTGTCATGGTCAATGCGAGCACTCGCTTTGCCGACGGCTTTGAGTATGGCTTGGGGGCTGAAATCGGCATTTCAACCGACAAGTTTCACGCCCGTGGACCGGTGGGCATCGAGGGCTTGACCTCTTTGAAATGGGTGGTCCTGGGGCAAGGCGAAATTCGCCAATAAAGGGTTTTTTCATGGTTCCACATCTGACCACGGCCCTCACGGGCCCCATCAACGAGCTTGAACAGCGCATTCTTGACTCGATGCCGGCCATTGAGCGCTGGTTTCGCCTAGAGTGGATGGAGCACACGCCGCCGTTTTACACCTCGGTGGACATTCGCAATGCCGGCTTCAAGCTGGCCCCGGTTGACACCAACTTGTATCCAGGTGGTTGGAACAACCTGACCTCTGAGATGTTGCCTTTGGCGGTGCAAGCGGCCATGGCCGCCATCGAAAAAATCTGCCCCGAAGCACGCAACCTGTTGGTGATCCCCGAAAACCACACCCGCAACACCTTTTATTTGGCCAATGTGATGCAGTTGCAGCGCATTTTCCAGATGGCCGGATTGAATGTGCGCATCGGTTCGATCAACTCCGAGATCACCGAAAACACCTCGATCGCCTTGCCCAATGGCGAGACCATCTTGTTAGAGCCTGTGATTCGCAGCAAGCGACGCTTGGGCTTGAAAGACTTTGATCCGTGCACCATCTTGCTCAACAACGACCTCAGTGCCGGCATTCCGGGCATTTTGGAAGACCTGCACGAACAATTTCTGCTGCCCCCCTTGCAGGCGGGTTGGAGCATTCGGCGCAAGAGTCAACACTTTGCCAGCTACGAAGAGGTGGCCAAGCGTTTTGGCAAGTTGCTGGGCATCGACCCTTGGCTGATCAACCCCATGTTCAATCAATGTGGCGAAGTCAATTTTGCCGAAGGCACCGGCATCGATTGCTTGCGCTCGAACACCGATGCCTTGCTGACCAAGATCAAGCGCAAATACAAAGAATACGGCATTCAAGAAAAACCATTTGTGGTGATCAAGGCCGACAATGGCACCTATGGCATGGGCATCATGATGGTGCGCGACGTCAAAGACTTGGAGGCCTTGAATCGCAAAACCCGCAACAAGATGAGCATCATCAAAGACGGACAAAACGTCTCTGAGGTCATCATTCAAGAGGGTGTGTTGACTCATGAGCAAATCAACGATGCCGTGGCCGAGCCAGTGGTCTACATGATGGACCGTTATGTGGTCGGTGGTTTTTATCGGGTGCATGCTGAGCGCGGCATTGATGAAAACTTGAACGCTCCGGGTGCCAGCTTTGTGCCTTTGGCCTTTGAGCAATCGGCCCACACGCCACAGCCCGGGATCAAAGCGGGGGCCAGTGCACCCAACCGTTTTTACATGTACGGTGTGATTGGCCGCTTGGCCATGTTGGCCGCCAGTTACGAGCTGGAAGCCACCGATCCCGACGCCGAAATCTACGATTGATGACCGATCATCGCGACAGCCCAAAGCCTGTCGCTTGAATCAAGGACCCAGGCATGGACATTTTGTTTGTCGTCGACCCGCTGAGCAGCTTCAAGATTTACAAAGACACCACTTTTGCCATGATGCGCGAAGCGCAACGCCGTGGCCATGCGGTGTGGGCTTGTGAGCCGATTGACATCGCTTGGCACAGTGGGGCACGCGTCCATGCCAAAGTGCAGCAGATCAAACTGACAGGCCGACCCGAAGATTGGTTTGAGGTTTTGACCCAAGAGGCGCGTGAGTTGCGCGCATTCGACCGGGTGCTGATGCGCAAAGACCCGCCCTTTGATGCCGAGTTTTTTTACGCCACCCATTTATTGGGACAGGCTGAGCGCGAAGGGGCCAAGGTCTTCAACAAGCCCAGTGCCTTGCGCGAACATCCCGAAAAACTGGCCATCCTCGAGTTTGCGCAGTACCTCTCGCCCACCTTGGTCACACGCGATGAGCAACGCATCAGGGACTTTCATGCCCAACATGGTGACATCATCCTCAAGCCCTTGGATGGCATGGGTGGCATGGGCATCTTTCGGGTCAAAAACGATGGATTGAATCTGGGCGGCATCATCGAAACCCTGAACCGCGACGGGTCGCAGACGGTGATGGTGCAAAAGTTCATCCCAGCCATTGAGCAAGGCGACAAACGCGTGTTGCTGATCAACGGGGTGCCCGTGCCCTATGCCTTGGCGCGCATCCCACAAGGCTCAGAAGTACGTGGCAATTTGGCTGCAGGGGGCAAAGGCGTGGCCCAGCCCTTGTCTGCGCGCGATCTTGAAATCGCTCAGGCCCTGGGCCCCACACTGGCTGCGCGCGGTTTGTTGCTGGTGGGCTTGGACATCATCGGCCACCATCTGACCGAGATCAACGTGACCAGCCCGACTTGTTTTCAAGAAATTCACGACCAGACTGGCTGTGACGTGCCGGCCTTGTTCATCGATGC
>CAWUNN010000220.1:0-4304 GCA_963923185.1 uncultured Limnohabitans sp.
TATAAGAGACAGGACCATTGCTTGGGGCGGTTTGGGCACTTCGGTGTCGATGACCGGCCCCGCTCAAACTGTTTTTCACTCAGAAATCGAGATCCCCGCATGAGCACTGAACATCCCATGAACCCGATCACCGAAGACGACATCGCCAACTATTTGGTTCACAGCCCTGACTTTTTCAACCGACAGGTCGAATTGTTGGCCAGTATTCGGCTGGCCAGTCCACACGGTCAAAGGGCGGTCAGTTTGCAAGAGCGCCAGGCCGAGATGCTGCGCGACAAAATTCGCGGCCTCGAGTCGCGCATCATGGACATGATCCGCCATGGCACAGAAAACAGTGCCCTCAATGACCGCTTGTTGCGCTGGGCAGGCAGTTTGCTCACCGCTTTGGATGCCAGCTTGTTGCCGACGATGATGGTCGATCAAATTCGCACTCAATTCATGGTGCCCCAAGCTGCCATCCGCATGTGGAACGTGGCCCAGCAGTACCAAGGAGCTGCATTTGCTCAAACCCCCAGTGAAGAGGTGTGTGCTTGGGCCGCCACCCTCACCTCGCCCTATTGCGGGGTGCCGGCCCACCCCGAAATCACCCAATGGATGGAGCAACCCGATCAGGTGCAATCGATGGCGGTGATGGCTTTGCGCCACCCCGAGGGCGAGCTGCTGGGATTGATGGCGCTGGCCTCTCCCGATGCCCATCGTTACCATGCGGGCATGGGAACCGATTTGCTCGAACGCATCGGTCAATTGGCCGGTTCTGCCTTGACCCGTTTGCTGGTGGCGCACTGACGCCACATTCATGGGCGCCATGGTTCAAATCGCTGACGTCGCCCCGCTGCACCCTGAGGTGTTGCGCTACTTGGACCACGTGCGCTTTGAAAAACGCCTGGCTGAGCGAACCTGCGAGTTGTATCGGCAAGACTTGATTAAGCTGCAAACTTGGTGTGAACAGCAGCAATTGCAGCCCTTGAATGTGCAACCCCACCATGTGCGCGCATGGCTGGCGCGCATGAACCAGGGTGGGCGCAGCGCACGCGGAATGGGTCTGATTTTGTCGGGCTGGCGCGGGTTTTATGCTTGGGCCGCCCAAGAGGGCCTGCTGCAGGCCAACCCCCTGCTAGGCCTGCGTGCGCCCAAGGCCGCCAAGCCACTGCCCAAGGCCTTGAGCGTGGATCAGGCCGTGCAATTGGCCCAATACCGATCCCCTCATGCCGACAGCGACAAGGCCCGGTGGATGGATGTGCGCGATGCCGCCATGGCCGAGTTGATGTACGGCAGCGGCCTGCGGGGGGGGGAATTGGTGGGCTTGGATGTGCGCGACAGCGCCCATGCGCGGGGTTGGCTGGACTTGGCCGATGGATTGGCTCATGTGTTGGGCAAGGGGTCCAAACGGCGCAGCGTGCCCTTGGGGCAAGCCAGCATCGAGGCCATTCGGGCTTGGGTCGCCTGCCGTGACCTGGGCCTGAAACCGCGCCACCTTGAGCAAACCGCCTTGTTCATTGGCTGGGGTGGTACCCGTCTGACGGCGACCTCGGTCTGGACTCGGCTGCGCCATCGGGCATTGCAAGCTGGGTTGGACACGGCGGTGCATCCGCACATGTTGCGCCACTCGTTTGCCAGCCATGTGCTGCAGTCCAGCGGTGACTTGCGGGCTGTGCAAGAACTGCTGGGCCACGCCCAAATCACCACCACACAGGTTTACACGCGCTTGGATTTCCAACACCTGGCCAAAACCTACGATGCTGCCCACCCCAGAGCCAAGCGCAAGTGAGAGCATGACTTGCACGACAATGGCAACATGAAAGTCATTCGCCTCAAGCCTGGCAAAGAACGCTCAGCCTTGCGTCGTCACCCCTGGATTTTTGACAGCGCCATCGCCAAAGGCGGTGCCGATGCGGGTGAGACCGTGCGCATCGAGTCCGACAGTGGGCAGTTTCTGGGTTGGGCAGCCTTCAGCCCCAGCTCGCGCATCAGGGCTCGCATCTGGAGCTTCAATGAGGCTGAGCGCATCGATGAAGCATTTTTCAGGCAGGCTTGTGCTCAAGCCATTGAGGCGCGAAAGCGATTTGACATTCAAAGCGATGGCATGCGCTTGATCCACGGAGAGGCTGATGGACTGCCCGGCTTGATCGTGGACCGTTATGGCGATACCTTGGTGGCGCAATTTTTGTCCAGTGGCACCGAGCGCTTCAAAAACACACTGGCCGACGCCTTGGTTCAAATCACGGGTGTGCAGCGTCTGTACGAGCGTTCTGACTCGGGGGTGCGCGCCTTAGAGGGCCTGGCACCCGCCACCGGTTGGCTGCGACAGCCGGCCGGGGATGACGGTCACACCGAATTGCGTTTGCAAGAACACGACTGGCAATTGACTCTGGATGTGGCACAAGGCCACAAAACCGGCTTTTACCTCGATCAGCGCGACAGCCGTCAACGCTTTGCACAGTACGCCCGTCGGCTGGGCTTCATGCGGGTGCTCAATTGTTATTGCTACACGGGCGGATTCACCGTGGCGGCGTTGCAAGGGATGCGCCAAGCAGGCACCTTGCAACAAGGTGGGCGGGTCACTTCGATCGACTCGTCAGGCCCGGCCATTGAGCGGGCGCGCGAGCATGTGCGCCTGAATGGTTTTGAGGTCGAATCGGCCGAGTTTTTGGATGCCGATGTCAATCAAAGCCTGCGCCGTTTCCACCAAGAGGGGCGAACTTTTGATGCCATCGTGCTTGACCCCCCTAAATTTGCACCCACCGCCGCCCATGCGGAGCGCGCAGCCCGTGCTTACAAAGACATCAACCGCTTGGCTTTCAAGATCTTAGAGCCTGGTGGCGTCTTGTTCACCTACAGCTGCTCGGGCGGCATTGGGGCTGAGCTGTTTCACAAGATCGTGGCTTCGGCTGGCACCGATGCGGGTGTGGATGGGTACATTTGCGAGCGCATGCAAGGCGCTCCCGATCACCCCATGACCATTCAGTTCCCTGAGGGCGAGTACCTCAAGGGCTTGGTGGTGGTCAAAAAATAAGGCACTGCGCTCGATGGTGCACAGCAGATTGCTCAAGTGCAAAAGCCCCAGACCACCTACAATTCACCCATGTTGATACCTGCCACCATCCTCACCGGCTTTTTGGGTTCGGGCAAAACCACCTTGCTCAAGCGTGTGTTGTCCGAAGCCCATGGCCAAAAAATCGCCATCATTGAAAACGAGTTCGGAGAAGAGAACATCGACAATGACATTTTGGTCACAGAGACCAAAGAGCAAATCATCCAAATGAGCAATGGCTGCGTGTGCTGCACCATTCGAGAAGATTTGCGCACCACTTTGCAAGAACTGGCCGCCAAAAAGCGCAAGGGTGAGCTCGACTTTGAGCGCGTGATCATCGAGACCACTGGCTTGGCCGACCCTGGCCCGGTGGCGCAGACATTTTTCATGGACGACGAGGTGGCCGAGAGTTACCTGCTGGACTCGATTTTGACCTTGGTCGATGCCAAGCACTCGGCTCAGCAACTCAATGATCGCCAAGAGGCGCGCCGCCAAGTGGGCTTTGCCGATCAGATTTTCATCTCCAAGGCCGATTTGGTCAGCAACGCCGAACTGGACGCTTTGCAACACCGCCTGAAACACATGAACCCCAGGGCCCCCCAGCGCTCGGTGCATTTTGGGGATGTCTCGATTGCCGAGGTCTTTGATTTGCGGGGCTTCAACTTGAACGCCAAACTCGACATCGACCCTGACTTTTTGTCTGACGAGCACGACCACCATCACCACGGTGAGCATTGCGACCATCCTTCGCATCACCACCATGAGCATGGGGAGCACTGCGATCACCCCTCGCACGCCCACGGACACGACCATGGGCATGGTCACCACCACCACCACGATGACGACGTCAAGAGCTTTGTTTTTAAATCCAATCGACCCTTTGACCCCGCCAAACTGGAAGACTTTTTGGGCGCCATGGTCAATGTCTATGGGCCCCGCATGTTGCGCTACAAAGGCGTTCTGAACATGAAGGGCACCGAGCGAAAAGTGATCTTTCAGGGGGTGCACCAGCTCATGGGCAGCGATTTGGGGCCTCAATGGGGCCAAGACGAGGTCCGAGTGAGCAAAATGGTGTTCATCGGCATTGAATTGCCCAAAGATATTTTTCTGCAAGGCTTGGAACAGTGCTTGAACTGAGTAGAATTCGCGCGCCACTGTCATTGGTTTGCCAATGATTTCTGCTTTGGCTTCCAGTCAAAGTGTCTGAAACGTGAGGAGACTGCACGTGAAAGCGACCGCTAAAACCAAATCCAAAACAGCCGCCAAACCGGCT
>CAWUNN010000221.1:0-4285 GCA_963923185.1 uncultured Limnohabitans sp.
GGATCCGCTGCGAGTCAAGCCCTCGACCGTGCCCCAGACCTCAAAGGGTGCATCACCACGCAGCACCTCAGGCAGCACCGGTGGCTGCGGGCCGTGCATCAACACCCACAGAGCATGGGCCAAAGACAGACCGACCCCCATCCCAAAGATGAACAACCGAGTGCCGCGAGAAATCTGAGACAACCATCGCATCAGCCCCACATTGCAACTAAACTTCAGACTTCATTTGAGTTTGACCCACCGGGTCTAGAAGCCAACCATGAGCGCCATCCAACAATTGCAAAAACTGGGCATCACCCTGCCCCCTGTGGCCAAGCCAGCGGCCGCCTATGTGCCCTATGTCCAAACCGGTCCGTGGATTTACCTCAGCGGCCACATTGCTCGACGCGAAGGTGCCGTTTGGGTTGGTCAATTGGGGCGAAACATGACCACCGAGCAAGGCCAATTGGCCGCGCGTGCCGTGGCCATCGACCTGATGGGGACGCTGCAATCGGCTTGCCAAGAGGCGGGCACCGACCTCGATGGCGTGGCACGCATCGTCAAAGTGGTCAGCTTGGTCAACAGCACCGCAGACTTCACCGAGCACCACTTGGTGACCAATGGTTGCAGCCAATTATTGGCCGAGGTATTTGGACCCGCAGGGGCTCACGCCCGCAGCGCTTTTGGTGTGGCGCAATTGCCCATGGGGGCCTGTGTCGAAATTGAAATGGTGGTCCAACTCAAGGGTCAGTGATGGAGGCCAAGACGGGTGGCCGTGCGATCAGCTGTCGATACTGACCTTGCCTTCGTGAATCACTTTGGCCCATTTGGCCTGCTCTGACTGAATGAACTCGGCAAAACGGCGCGGACTCCCCCCGCCGTCTTCGGCCCCATATTGGTCCAGTTTTTCGATCACTTCGGGCATCAGCAAGACCTTGTTGATGTCCTCGTTCATGCGCTGGGCCATGGCGATCGGCAATTTGCCAGGTCCAGCCAAACCGTACCAGGTGGTCGCATCAAAACCGGCAAATCCTTGCTCATCCATGGTGGGGACCGTCGGGTAGGCTTTGGCGCGTTTGGTGCGCGTCTGTGCCAAAGCCACCACCTTGCCCGATTTGACATGAGGGGTGGCCGCCGTCATGGTTTCAAAACAATACGACACTTGACCACCGATCAGATCCACCAACAAGGGGCCAGAACCTTTGTAGGGAACATGCAAGACATCGAGCTTACCGCGCAGCTTGAACATCTCCAAAGCCAGGTGCTGGGCCGATCCACCTCCGGCCGATGCGAAAGAGATGCCTCGCTTGGCTTTGCACAAAGCCACCAAATCTCGGACATTTTTGGCAGGCTGTGACTCGTTGCAAATCAACAAATTCGGGGTGACCCCCACCAAGCAAATGGGCACAAAATCGCGCTCGACCGAGTAGCCCAACTTGGGGTGCAAACTGGGGGCCAAAGCGTGGCTGTTGATGTGCGCCATGATCAAGGTGTTGCCATCAGCTGTTTGCTTGGCCACATGCTCGGCTGCGATCACACCCGCTGCGCCCCCCTTGTTGTCCACCACGATCGAGGTGTTCCAAAGCCCTTGTAGCTTTTGTGCCACGACCCGAGCCAGGGCATCGGTTCCCCCACCCGGAGGGAAACCCACCACGATTCGGATCGGTCCGGATGGCAGATTTTGCGCACGCAAGGCGGGCACGCCCAACATGGCCGTGGCAGCAACGCCCACCATCAAAGACCTTCGTTTGATGTAGCTGCTTTTCTGCAAACTGAGGTCCATGAATCCCCTTTGACTTGACTGGCAAAAATCATAACCCCATGCAGACAGCTGCGAGGGGCTGCCAGCCGACACGGCCTAGGGTTTTCACCGAGGTCGATTTCAAGAATTGATAGACAATTACTTTAAATTTGAAATATTGAAGTCTGATGAATCAGGAGTCGGCATGAACATCGTTTGCATCGGGGGTGGCCCAGCGGGGTTGTATTTCGCTTTGCTGATGAAAAAATTGGGGCCCGGACACGACATCACGGTGGTCGAGCGCAACAAGCCCTACGACACGTTCGGGTGGGGCGTGGTGTTCTCTGACCAGACCATGGAGCACATGCGTCACTGGGACCCCGAGACGGCCAACGAAGTCCAACAGGCATTTAACCACTGGGATGACATCGAAATGCATTTCAAAGGCCAGGTGATCCGCTCGGGCGGTCACGGGTTTGTGGGCATCGGACGCAAAAAGCTGTTGAATATTTTGCAAGCGCGTTGTGAGGCTTTGGGTGTCAAACTGGTGTTTGAGCAAGATGCCGAGTCGGATCTGGACCATCCTGATGCCGACCTCATCATCGCCAGCGACGGCATCAATTCCAAAATCAGAAGCCGCTGCCCTGAGGTCTATCGACCTGACATCGTGACACGTCCGAATCGGTACATCTGGTTGGGCACCCAAAAGCTGTACGACGCCTTCACCTTTTTATTTGAAAAAACCCAGCACGGTTGGTTTCAGGCTCACATTTACAAATTTGACGAGCACACCTCGACTTTCATCGTGGAATGCCCCGAGCACGTCTGGCGAGCACATGGCTTGGATCAGGCCGATCAGGCGGCCTCGATTGCTTTTTGTGAAAAGTTATTCGAGCGCAATTTAAAAGGCGAAAAGCTGATGACCAATGCCCGTCACTTGCGTGGCTCGGCTTGGCTCAATTTTCAGCGGGTCAAGTGCGAGCAATGGTGGCAATTCAATGGACGCAGCCACGTGGTATTGATGGGTGACGCCGTGCACACCGCCCATTTTGCGATTGGCTCGGGTACCAAATTGGCTCTGGAAGACGCCATCGAGTTGGTGCGCCAATTTAAAACCATTGGCGATGAACCGTCACACATCCCCCAAGTGTTGAAGCAGTACCAGGCGGTGCGCGAAATCGACGTGATCCGCTTGCAAAATGCCGCTTGGAATGCGATGGAATGGTTTGAGGTCTGCGGCCAGCGTTATTGCGACCCCTTTGAACCTGAGCAGTTGATGTACTCGATGCTGACACGCAGTCAGCGCATCAGCCATGAAAACCTGCGCTTGCGCGATGCCCAGTGGCTGCAAGGCTATGAGCAATGGTTTGCCAAGCGTGCCGGAGTGGATGCAGTCATGCCGCCCATGTTCACGCCCTACACCGTGCGAAGCGTGACTCTGAACAACCGGGTGGTGGTCTCACCCATGGCGCAGTACATGGCCCAACAGGGCCGCGTCGGTGAGGATCACCTGGTGCACTTGGGTGCCAGGGCCATGGGAGGTGCTGGCTTGGTCATGGTCGAGATGACAGCCCCCAACCCACAGGGCCGCATCACCCATGGATGCCCAGGCCTGTGGAGCGATGAACAATGCGCCGATTGGCGCCGCATCACACAATGGGTCCATCAAAAAACCAGCGCCAAAATCGGCATTCAATTGGGCCACGCGGGCGCCAAGGGTTCGACCTGCCGACCCTGGCAAGGCGCTGGCATGGATCGACCGCTACCGGCATCTGAGTCTGAGGCCAATTGGCCCCTTTGGGCCGCCTCTGCCCTGCCCTATTTGCCCGATGGACAGGTCCCCCAAGCCATGACGCGCGCCGTCATGGATCAGGTCAGAGAAGATTTTGTGGCCGCCACCCGGCGCGCGGCTCAGGCGGGCTTTGATTGGCTTGAATTGCACTGCGCCCACGGCTACCTGTTGTCAGGATTCATCAGTCCTTTGACCAACCACCGCCAAGACGAGTACGGCGGCTCACTAGAGAGCCGACTTCGCTATCCCCTGGAGGTGTTTGCGGCGGTGCGGGCAGCTTGGCCGACGCATTTGCCCATGTCGGTGCGAATTTCTGCCCACGATTGGGTCGAAGGCGGCATCACACCCACCGACGCGGTGGTGGTGGCTCGCGCCTTCAAGGATGCGGGTGCCGACATGATCGATTGCTCCAGCGGTCAAGTCAGCCCCGACCAAAAACCCACCTATGGTCGCATGTACCAAACCCCGTTTGCCGACCGCATTCGCCAAGAGGCCGGTATCGCCACGATCGCCGTTGGGGCCATCAGTGAGGCAGACCATGTGAACAGCATTTTGGCGGCAGGTCGTGCCGATTTGTGCGCGATTGCCAGGCCGCACCTGGCCAACCCCGCTTGGACTTTGACCGAAGCTGCCCGCATCGGCTACACAGGACAGGCCTGGCCAGCGGCCTATGTCTCGGGCAAACCTCAGCTTGAATCCATCTTCGCACGCGAGCGTGCCTTGCAAACCGCCACCCGAGGGGACTGACATGAGTGCTTTGCAACATCGACATG
>CAWUNN010000222.1:0-4280 GCA_963923185.1 uncultured Limnohabitans sp.
GGCAGCAGGCTTTCGGCAAACGATTCAAGCGCAAATTTGCGGGCCTTGGAGACTTCTTCTTGAGCCCGGCGATGGGCATTTTGGGCCTCGGCCGCGGCACGCAAAGCCTGGTCTTGCAACTCGGCCACTTTGGCCTGCAAGGTGCTGATCTCGGTGGCCGGGTCGGCCGCTTCGGGGGCGCTCGCGCTGGCCGAAGCGTCTGGGCTGGATGTCTCTGATGCGGGCTGTGAAGCGCTGGGATCGGACGGGGTCTGTTCGGTGTGTTCGTTCATGAATGAGGACTGAAGAATTCAATTTGCTCATAGATGGGGACTGGGCGTCAGATTTCAATGGCCTTGCGGCTTTAAATGTTCATCTTTTTGACGTAAGTGGATGCTAACTTCGAGCGCGTGAAAAGCGCTTGAAGAAAAGATCTTGGGCTTTTAGAATGTTATAAATCATAATTAATCCCCCAGGTCTGCCCAGGAGACGACATGAAGCACGAAGATTTGATCGCCATCGACATCCACACCCATGCCGAGGTCAGTTGTTGGAATCCGTTTGACAACTATGGCGAAGAGTACGACCGTGCCGCCGACAAGTACTTTGGTTCCAACCGTCGTCCCACCATTGAAGAGACCGTGGCCTATTACCGTGAGCGCAAGATCGGTCTGGTCATGTTCACCGTGGACTCAGAGGCCCAATTGGGTCGCCGTCGCATTCCCAACGAAGAGATTGCCGAAGCCGCTCAAAAGAACAGCGACATGATGATGGCCTTTGCCAGCATCGATCCCCACAAGGGCAAGATGGGGGCGCGCGAGGCCGAGCGATTGATCCAAGAACAGGGCATCAAGGGCTTCAAGTTCCACCCCACCGTTCAGGGCTACCACCCGTACGACAAAATGGCCTGGCCGATCTACGAGGTGATCAACCACTACAAATTGCCGGCCATTTTTCACACGGGACACAGTGGCATTGGCAGCGGCATGCGCTGTGGCGGCGGTTTGCGATTGGCTTACAGCAACCCCATGCATTTGGACGATGTCGCCATCGATTGGCCGGACATGCAAATTGTGATGGCCCACCCCAGCTTTCCTTGGCAAGACGAAGCCTTGTCGGTGGCCACCCACAAACCCAATGTCTGGATCGATTTGTCGGGCTGGAGCCCCAAGTACTTTCCCAAGCAACTGATCCAGTACGCCAACACCTTGCTCAAAGACCGGGTGTTGTTTGGCTCAGATTACCCGTTGATCACCCCCGAGCGCTGGATGAAAGACTTTGAAGTCGCAGGCTTCAAACCCGAGGTCATGCCCGGCATTTTGAAGGGCAATGCCCTGCGCTTGCTGGGCTTGGTCTGAAAGCCCCCCAACGCCAGTGAGGGGTGTTCAGTCGCAGGCCTGAATCAGTGGATTTCGGGCTCGCCTTCTTCGTTGGCCCCTTCGGGCAACAAAAAGTCAAAGTCGCACCCCTTGTCGGCTTGTTGGATGTGCTTCAGGTACAGGGTGCCATAGCCACGTTGGAATTTGGGCGCGGGCGCCTTCCAGGCCGCTTGGCGTTTGGCCATCTCCTGTTCTGAGATCAACAGGTCGATGCGACGTCCATCGATGTCCAGTTGGATCAAGTCCCCGTCTTGGACCAGGGCCAGCGGCCCTCCCACATGCGACTCGGGGGCCACGTGCAACACGCAGGCGCCGTAGCTGGTGCCGCTCATGCGCGCATCCGAGACCCGCACCATGTCGCGCACCCCTTGCTTGAGCAGCTTTTGCGGAATCGGCAATTGGCCCCATTCGGGCATGCCCGGTGCCCCTTGCGGGCCTGCGCTTTGCAACACGATCACGCTGTTGGCATCGATGTCCAGTGCCTCGTCATCGATGCGTTGCGACATGTCGTTGTAATCTTTGAACACCACCGCGCGGCCGGTGTGTTGGCGCAAATGGGGCTCCATCGCTGCGGGTTTGATCACCGCACCGTCAGGGGCGAGATTGCCGCGCAACACGGCCAATCCGTCGCTGGCCACCAAGGGGTTGTCGCGGCTGCGAATGACATCGTCTTGATAAACCTGGGCGCCATCGATGGCTTGCGCCAGGGTTTGGCCCAGGGCATTGCGCTGCGTCACATCCAACAAGTCGGTGATGCGCGTGAGCAGGGCGCGCAAGCCCCCCGCGTAGTAAAAATCTTCCATCAGGTATTGGCCGCTGGGTCGCAAATTGGCCAAGACCGGCGTGCGCCGGGCCAACTCGTCAAAGCGGTCCAAGGTCAGGTTGAAGCCGGCACGTTTGGCCATGGCAATCAGGTGCACGATCGAATTGGTCGACCCGCCCAGCGCCAACACCGCTGTGACCGCATTGTCAAAAGAAGCCGGCGTCAAAAAGTCCAGTGGTTTGACATCGTTCCAGACCATGTCGACGATGTGCTTGCCCGTCAGCGTGGCCATTTGGGCATGGCGTGAGTCTGGGGCTGGGATCGAGGCGGCTCCCGGCAGTGTGAAGCCCAGCACCTCGGCCGCGCTGGTCATGGTGCTGGCCGTGCCCATGGTCATGCAATGGCCGGGGCTGCGGGCGATGCCGTCTTCGACGTCTTGCCAATCGGCTTGCGTGATGTTGCCAGCACGCAATTCGGCCCAATACTTCCAAGTGTCACTGCCGCTGCCCAAGGTGTGGCCCTTGTAATCACCGCGCAGCATGGGGCCAGCGGGCACGAACAAGGTGGGCAGGTTCATGGCCAATGCCCCCATGATCAGGGCAGGTGTGGTTTTGTCGCAGCCCCCCATCAGCACACAGCCATCGGCCGGGTAGCTGCGCAGCAACTCTTCGGTCTCCATGGCCAGCAAGTTGCGATACAGCATGGTGGTGGGTTTTTGGAAGGGCTCAGACAGCGTCATGGCTGGCAACTCGACCGGGAAGCCCCCCGCCTGCCACACGCCCCGCTTGACCTCTTCGACCCGTTGTTTGAAGTGGGTGTGGCAGGGGTTGATGTCGCTCCAGGTGTTGATGATGGCGATCACCGGCTTGCCCGCATAGTCGCTGCGGTGGTAGCCCATTTGGGCGGTGCGTGAGCGGTGGCCAAACGAGCGCAGGTCTTTGACACCGTACCAACGGTGGCTGCGCAATTCTTCAGGTTTTTTCTTCATGCGGATCATTTTAGGCCGAGACAGATGCGGGACACTCCCGTATTGACCCCAGTCATTTCATGCGAAGATGATGTCACACAAGGAGACCTGCACATGATCAGCTACGACATCGCCGAGTGGGGCAAGCCCCTGCAACAATCCCTGCGCGAGCAACCGGTGCCCCAAGGCAGCGAAGTGCTCATCAAAGTCAAATACTGTGGCATCTGCCACTCTGATGTGCACATTCGAGATGGTTATTTTGATTTGGGTGGCGGCAAGAAGTTCCACATGAGCGAGCGTGGCATGAAACTGCCCGTCACGATGGGGCACGAGCCCTATGGCACGGTGGTCGCCGCCGGTCCTGATGCCAAACCCGTGCCCATCGGTCAAGATGTCTTGGTTTATCCCTGGACCGGTTGTGGCAGTTGCGCGCGATGCAACGAGGGCATGGACAACTGGTGCATGGCCCCGCGTTTCTTGGGCATTCAAAAGCCCGGTGGCTATGGCCAATACATGCTGGTGCCCGACGCACGCTATCTGATCGATGCCAAAGGGGTGGACCCCACCTTTGCCCCGGTGTTGGCCTGCTCTGGCCTGACCACTTACAGTGCCGCGCGCAAACTCATGCCCTGCAACCCCCAAGACTGGATCGTGGTGATGGGGGCGGGGGGGTTGGGTTTGATGGCGGTGGCCATGCTCAAGGCCATGGGGCATGTGAACATCGCGGTGTGCGACATCGACTCACGCAAGTGGGCAGCCGCCAAAGAATTGGGGGCCACGCACACCATCGATCCCAGTCATGCCGATGCCGGCTCACAATTGGCGGCCTTGAGCGGTGGCGTGTGGGGCGTGATCGACCTGGTGGGCGCAGAAAACACCGCCAAGCTGGGCATGGCCTGCTTGCGCAAAGGCGGTCGCTACGTGGTGGTGGGGCTGTACGGCGGTGAAATTCCGCTCTCGCTGGTGCCCTTGGCGCAGCGTGCCATGACCCTGCAAGGTTCTTACGTGGGCTCACCCCAAGAGTTGCGCGAAGTGGTGGCGCTGGCCCAATCGGGCAAGCTGAAAAAAATGCCAGTGGCCGTGTGCGAAGCCGATCAGATCTCTTCCACCCTGGATCAACTCAAGGCCGGCAATGTCATTGGCCGCATGGTGGCCAAGATCAGCTGATTTTTTGCGACAATCGGGCTCGTCG